>JALOLG010000443.1 GCA_025456105.1 Ilumatobacteraceae bacterium
GGTGCGGGCGGCCGGGCTCCGCTACGGCGTGTACTACTCGGGCGGGCTCGACTGGACGTTCGGTGGGCTGCCGCTCGACTCGTTCGAGGCCATGATCCGTGCGATCCCCACGTCGCCCGAGTACTGCGCCTATGCCGACGCCCACTGGCGCGAGCTGATGGAGCGGGTCGACCCCGACGTGCTGTGGAACGACATCGCCTATGCCCCCGGTGCGAACGCCCCGCAGCTGTTCGCCGACTACTACAACACCCGCCCCGACGGGGTGGTCAACGACCGGTTCGACGTGATCGGGGTCCGCGCCGGCACCGCCCACGCCGACTTCGTGACCCCGGAGTACACCTCCACGCCCGACAGCCCGGCGGGCATGTTCGAGGTGTGCCGGGGCATCGGGCGCAGCTTCGGGTACAACGCCTGGGAGGGCGAGGACGACTACCTCGACCCCGACGAGCTGGTGCGGATGTTCGTCGACATCGTCGCCCGCGGCGGCAACCTGCTCCTCAACGTCGGGCCGACGGCCACGGGGGAGATCCCGACCGCACAGGCCCAGCGGCTGCACGCGCTCGGCTGGTGGCTCGCCGCGAACGGCGAGGCGATCCACGGCACCCGACCGTGGACACGACCCGAGGGCGTGACCGACGAGGGGCTGCCGGTGAGGTTCACGTGCTCGGGCCCGGCGGTCCACGCGATCGTGCTCGGCACGCCGGCCGGTCGCGACGTGGAGCTCGACGTCCGACCGGCGACCGATGCGACCGTGCGGCTCCTCGGCACCCGGGCCGATCTCGTCTGGACCGCGAGCGACCTCGGTTGCCGCGTCGAGCTGCCGGTGCCGCTGCCGGCCGGCCCGGCGCACGCGTTCCGGATCAGCAGGGTCGCCGACTGAGGCCCGCCGTCGTCGCGGTCAGCCGCCCTGAGCAGCTGCCAGCGCGGCGTCGATGGTGGCCTGGTCGATGCCGCAGTCCTGGGCCGCGGTGATCACCGGCGCGACGGCCTCCGGGGTGAACGCGGCGATGCCCAGCGCGAGCAGCTGATCCTCCGGGACCCGGCTGAACAGCGTCTCCACCGTGCAGTTCGCCACGTTGGGCTCCACGCCTTCGCCGGTGAGCACGTCGAACAGCACGCCGCCCACGATCGACGTGGGTCGGTCGGTGCCGAACTGGCCGGGATCGATCGCGGGTCCCTCGGGCACGGTCTCGCCCGGAGGCGGGGGCAGCGTGGTGGTGGTCGTGGTCGTGGTGGTGGTCGTGGTGGGCAGCGGGGTCGCCTCGTAGGCGAACTCCTGCGACTCGGGCCGCTCGGTGTCGGCGGAGAGGTAGGCCGCGGTGGCACCTCCGGCGAACGCCACGGCGCCCACCACGGCGATCGGGGTCGACTTGCCGTCGACCGCTGCCGCCATCTTCAGCGCGTTGCCGGTGGGGCCGGGGATCTGGGGGTGATCGCCGACCCAACCCTTCTCGTCGGCCCACACCATGAGCGGGGGCATCACGGTGAGCGCCGCGAGCAGGGCGATCGCGATGTTCACGGTGGCGCTGATGCCGAAGTCGCGCAGCAGCGGCAGGGCGGAGCCGATCAGCACGGCGAAGCCGCCGATGGTGGTGGCGGCCGAGGTGAAGAACGCCCGACCGGTGCGCGACGCCGCCTTGTTCGACGCCTCTCGTGGCGTCAGCCCGCGCTGGCGCTCCTCGAGGAAGCGGCCCATGATCAGCACGCTGAACTCGGCGCACGCTGCGATCACGAGCGGGCCGCTCACCGTGGTGAGGGGGCTCAGCTCGACCCCGGAGAACCCGACGACGAGCGATGACACGCCGACGGCGAGGATCACGGGCACGAGCGTGAGCAGGGCCCGCGGGAAGCTGCGGAAGCGGATCACGAGCCACAGCCCCGCGAGGCACAGCGCCAGGTAGGTGAGTGCCGCCCGGTTGGCCGACAGGTTCTCGAGCAGGCCGATGCCGACGGTGGCGAGGCCGGCGGGGGTGGCCCGGACCGGATCCTGGCCCTCGGGGAGGTCGGTGAGCAGGATGCTGTCGGCCGGCACGTCGAGCTCGTCGATGAGGCGCTCGAGCTCGCCCTCGAGCTCCTCGACGAAGACCGCCCGGTCGGCGAGCGAGGCCGGGCCGAGCCGCAGGTTGATCTGCGCAGCGGTGCCGTCGGGGGTCTGCAGCAAGCGGGCGACGTCGGGGGGCGCCACCTCGTAGGCGGCGACGATGTCGTCGCTCGACGGCGGGATCACGGTGGCGCCGGGGATCTGGATGATCTTGGCCAAGGTGTTGACGAGGCTCGACGTCGACACCACCTCGGGCCGCTCCTCGGCCAGGAGCGTGAACTCGTGGACGAGGTCGATGACCGTCTGGTCGCTGACGTTGTTGGCGCTCACCAGCACCCCGAGCGTGGTGCTGAAGCCGGTCTCGTCCTCGAGGGTGCCGATGTCGGCGACCACCTGCGAGTCCTGGTCGATCCACTTGATCGGGTCGGACTCGACCACGATGCCGACGATCGCGAGCGTGAGGACGCCGATCGACAGCAGGACACCGAAGTCGCGGATCATGGGCACCTTCGAGATGCGCATCGCGAGGAACGACGCCACGGCGGTGATCGCGGCCACGAGCAGCGGCGGCGCCAGGTTGGCGAGCGTCTCGCCGATCGGGTGCTCCTCCTTGTCGAGCACCACCTCCTCCTCGATCCGGTTGTGGACCTGGATCGCGAAGTCGATGCCGATGCCGATGAGGATCGGCAGACCCGAGATGGTGACGAGCGACAGGTCGATGCCGATCAACCCGAGGAGCGAGAAGCTCCAAGCGATGCCGAAGACCACGCTGAGCAGCGGCAGGAGCCGCCAGCGCACCCGGAACATCACGAGCAGGATCACGGCCATCACCAGCAGCGCGATGGCGCCGAGCGTGAGCATGCCGCCCTGCAGGTAGTCGTTGATCTCCTTCAGGTAGACGGGCGAGCCGGTGACGACGAGGTCGAACCCGTCGAACTCGACGCCCTCGAACACCTCGAGCACCTCCTCGGTGCCGGCCGACTGCTCGTCGAGCGTGGCGTTGCCCTTCAGCACGATGCCACCGACGGCGGTCTGGGCGTCGGGGAAGGTGGAGGCGAGCGACAGGCGGATGACCCGCTCGGCGTCGGGCGGCGCGACCGGCTCGCCGTCGACGAGTGTGAACCCGTCGTCGCCGTAGATGAGGAGCTCGTTGTAGGCCGGGTCGCCGATCTCCTGGTTGGGTGTGGCACCGAGGCGGGCGAGCGCGATCTGGATGTCGTCACCGCGGGCCTGCTGCCCGGCCGGGTCGGGGTCTCGTCCGGCGGCGCCGATGAGCGCGCTCGAGCCGATCCCGTTGGAGAGCAGCTCGTCGCTGAACTGCATGGAGGTGAGCGGCGTCACCACCGAGTACACCTCGTCGATCTCGGCGAGCTCGGCGTTGAGCTGCTCGAGCACGGCGAGGTTCTCGCTCTCGAACAGCTTCGACACGTCGGTGTCGGGCTCGTTCGCGGTGAGGAGCATGATGATGACCTCGCCGCCGAACGCGTCCTGGAACACGACGTTGTCGATCGCGATCTGCGAGTCGCTGTCGAGGTAGCTGTCCTGGCCGGTCGCGAAGTCGATGCGCGCGGCACCGAACGCGAGCACGGCCGTGATCGCCACCAGGATGATGAACGTCAGCTGCCAGTACTTGCCGAGTGCCACCCCGGCCCGACGCCAGAACTGCTCCATGGCCGGCGAGGTTACGCGGCCCTCGGAGGGCCCTTTGACCGGATCTTCACGGGTCCTTCGACCCGAATTGCGGCCGTCCCGGCCTCGGTGACATCAGTTGCGGATTCCGCAACGATGGTCACCGAGGTCGCGCTGGTGCTGCGTCCCCACCCGGTGCGGCGACCCGCCTGCACTGCGTACGGTTCCGTCCGTGACCCCGATCGCCGACGCTCCCCACTTCCCCGAGCTGGGCTTCTACGGCCTGGCCGGCGGTGCCCAGGATCCCCGATCGCTGCTCGACGAGTGCCGGCGCGGCGAGGAGCTCGGCTTCGGCACCGTCTTCTTGTCGGAGCGCTTCAACATCAAGGAGATCGTGACCCTCTCGGGCGCCGCCGGCGCCGTCACGGAGCGGCTCCGCATCGCGACGGGTGTCACCAACCACACCACGCGCCACCCGATCGTGACCGCGTCGTACGCCTCGACGATGCACCACCTGACGGGCGGCCGGTTCTCGCTCGGGCTCGGCCGGGGCATCGACCGGCTGTGGGACGCCTACGGGCTGCCGCACATCACGACGGAGCAGCTCGAGGACGTCGCAGTGCTGCTGCGCCGCCTGTGGCACGGCGAGATGGTCATCGGCCACGACGGCCCGATCGGGACGTACCCGTTCCTCTACCTCGACAGCCGGTTCGATCTCGACATCCCGCTGCTGCTGTCGGCGTTCGGGCCGAAGTCGCTCGAGCTGGGCGGGCGGGTCTACGACGGGGTGATCCTGCACACGTTCTTCCCCGAC
>JALOLG010000056.1 GCA_025456105.1 Ilumatobacteraceae bacterium
AACGGTGCGGCGCCGTCGGGCCCGCGGAACGCGGGTTGGATCATCATCCGCGACGACGCGAGCAGCTGCTCGGCGAGCTCGGGGGCGAGATCGGTCGACTGGCCGGTGGCCTTGGCGAGGTCCCACGCGTGGGTGACCGTGTCGGTGGCGGCGAGGCCGGCGACGGCGGCACCCGGCATCGGCCCGAAGGGCATCTGCACGGTCCGCTCCGCGAAACCGGCCTGCGAGAACTCCTGCAGCGTCTGCGTCGACACCTCGTCGAACGCGGCGACGTAGTCACCGGCCGCGAAGTCGGGTGCCTCGCCGGTGGGCGCTTCACCCCGCGCTGCTGCCGCGAAGTAGTGCTGGGCGCCGATCAGGTGGTTGATCAGCCCGGCGACGTCCCACGACGCGCACGGGCTCGGCCGGCCGAGATCGTCGCGTCCGACGTTGACGAGCACGGATCGGGCGGCTGCGACGGCCTGCTCGAGCGGTTGGATCGACATGGAGACCTCCTCCGGTGGACGAGGATCGCGAACCTAGCCCCGTCCGAGGCGCCATGCTTCTGGCATGACCGACACCGAGAGCGGCCCGGACGGCCCGGACGGTCTCCGGCTCCCACCTGCCCCACACGAGGAGGCAGTCGGGATCGCGCCCGAGCCACCGCCACCTGCGGGCCTCCCGCGCTGGGCCCGTCGCACCAAGAAGCACAAGCCGCCGGCGTCGCGGCACCCGGTGTGGAGCATCCTGATGCTGGTCGGCATCGTGGTGCTCGTCATCGTGGCGGTGCTCGCCGCGATCGCGATCTGGCCGACCTCGACCAAGGACCTCGGACCCGATCCGCAGCCTGCCGTCGACTACGCGGACGCCCGGGCCCGGTTCGACGCTCTCGCCGCCGACGAGGAGTTCGACGTCATCGATCCGTGCCGCTCGCAGCTGCTCGGCCCGGGCGGGCCCACCCAGCGCGTCGTCGTGCTGCTGCACGGCACGTACACCTGCCCGGCGCAGATGCGCCAGCTGGGTGAGCAGCTGGCCGCCGAGGGGGCCAATGTGCTGATCCTGCGTGCCCCGCGCCACGGGCTGTCGCGCATCGGAACCGACGATCTCGGGGGGATCGGGCTCGTGAGCGCGCTCGACGCCGAGGACCTGCGCGACTGGGCCGACGACGCCGTCGACATCGCGGCCGGTCTCGGCGAGCGCGTCGAGGTGCTCGGCCACTCGATGGGCGGCACGGCCGCGGCCTGGGCGGCCCAGGCGCGCGACGAGGTCGATCGCGCCGTCGTGGTGGCGCCGATCATCTCGATCGAGGGGTGGCCCGGCTGGGCGACGACGGCGTACATGAACTTCTTCGGTCGGATGCCCGACTTCTCGCTCGCCGGTGAGGCCGACGTCGACCACCAGTACGACGGCCGGTCGACGCGGGCGCTGAGTCAGGTGCTGCGGCTGGCGCGGTGGGTCGAGCTGGAGGCCCGCGACACGCCCCCCGCCGCCGGCAGCATCGCCGTCGTGCTCAACCCCAACGACACCGTCGTCGACGGCGGGCGGGTGGAGTCGAACCTCGTCGAGCGCTGGGCCGACGAGGGCGCTGCCGTGCGGGTGGTCGACCTCCCCGAGTCGCCCGAGCTCCCGCACGACGTGATCGACCCGGCGGTGCCGCGGGCGCGTCCCGAGGTGGTCGACCCGATCCTGCTGGAGCTGCTCAGGGAGTCCGCCCCGTGAACGCCAGCAGCCTCGTCTGATCGTCGGCGTCGGCGGGCACGGGCACCTCGGGGCCGAAGTGCCCGCTCGCGCGCATGGCGTCGCCCATCGGCGCCATGCCGGCCAGGAGCGAGGTCACCTCGGTGGCGAGCAGGGTCTCGTCCTGGTCCGTCGCTCGGGCGAGGTCCCAGGTGTGCACGAGGACGTCGCCGAGCACGAGCCGCTCGATGGCCGTCTCGAGCGGCATCGCGCCCATCGGCGGCAGGTCGAAGGGTCGGGCGCTCGCCGCGGGGTCGTCGAGCAGCGCTTGGATCGCGGCATCGAGCGCTCGCCACGCGCCGGCGGGGTCGTCGTCGACGCTCGGCCCGGCCGCGACCTGCACACCGGCGCCGGCCTCGAGCACTCCGGGCACCCACTCCACCAGGTGGCGGACGACGTCGCGGGCCACCCACCCCTCGCACGGGGCCGGCCGGTCCCAGCCATCGGACGTGGTGCCGTCGACGCGCGCGGTGAACGCGGCGGCGACGGTGCGGTAGCGGTCGGCGACGTCTCCCATGCCGCGATGCTGCCAGGTCGGAGCGAGCAGGATGGGCGCCGATGGTGCTGATCGTCGTCGCCCTCGGTGGCGCGCTGGGTGGTGGGGCGCGGTACGCGGTGAGCGAGCTGATCGGGCCGCCGGGGGGTGGGTTCCCGTGGGCGACGCTGGTCGAGAACCTCACCGGCGCGCTGCTGCTGGCGCTCGCCGTCACGTGGATCCGGGTGCGTCACCCGCACCGGCACCTGCTCGGTCCGTTCCTCGGTGCCGGCGTGCTCGGCGGCTACACCACGTTCTCGACGTTCGCGGCCGACACCCGGTTGCTGCTCGCCGACGGCGACGGCGGCATCGCGGGGGCCTACCTGGTCGCGACGCTCGCCGGTGGGTACCTCGCCGTGCGGGTCGGCGCCCGTGTGGGCCGGACGCTCGTGGGTCAGGCGCCGTGACCACCTGGCTGCTCGTGATGCTGGGCGCAGCGGTCGGCGCGCCGTGTCGCTTCGCGCTCACGCAGGCGGCGGTCCGACGGTCGGCCGAGCTGGTGCCGATCGCCACGTTCGCCGTGAACGTGACGGGCTCGCTGCTCCTCGGTGTCGTGCTGCGATGGGCGCTCGACGCCGACGACCCGGCCGGCGTGGTGGCGCTCGTCGGCACCGGCTTCTGCGGTGGCCTCACCACCTACAGCACCTTCGCGCTCGAGGCGATGGCGCTCGCCGACGACCACGAGCCGGGCCGCGCTGGTGCGTACGTCGTCGCGAGCGTCGTGGTGGGCGTCACCGCCTGTGCAGCGGGGTGGTGGCTGGCGGGCAGGATGTGAGCTCCGACGGGAGGGGCGTGCCATGGAGGAGGAGTTCGAGGGTCAGGACCTGCAGCGAGCGGTCTTCTGGGGGTGCGACCTGCGCGGGGCGCACTTCCGCGACGTCGATCTGAGCGGGGTGACCGTGAGCCACGCGCTGCTCGTCGACGTCGACATCGACGGCGTGGTCGATCGGGTGTCGATCAACGGGGTCGACGTGACGGCCTACGTCAACGAGCACGACCGCTGGTACCCGCTGCGGGCGGTGCTGCGTGCGAGCGACGTCGACGAGATGCGCGCCGGGTGGCGAGCCCTCGATGCGGCCTGGCGACCCGTCGTCGAGCGGGCCCGTGCGCTGCCCGACGGCGCGGCGCACCGGTCGGTCGCGGGCGAGTGGTCGTTCGTCGAGACGCTGCGCCACCTCGTGTTCGCACTCGACAAGTGGTGGCTCGCGCCCGTGCTCGGTGCGACGGGCTTCCACCCGATCGGGATCTCGAACTCGGGCTCGGCCGACTTCGGCTGGCCGGGGGTCGACCCGTCGGCGATGCCGACGCTCGCCGATGCAGCCGCCGTGCTCGCGGACCACTCGGCTCGGTTCAGCGAGTCGCTCGACGGGATCGAGTCGAGCGACCTCGATCGCGAGGTGGAGGTGCTCGAGAACGGCACCGAGACCGTTCGGACCTGTGTGCTCACGGTGCTCGAGGAGGCGTTCCACCACCTCCGCTACGCGGTCCGCGACCTCGACCGCCTGACGGGCGGCGCGTGACGGGTCAGACGATGTCGAGGCCGGCGAGGTCGCCGCGGGCGCGCCACTCCTCGAGCACCTTCACGAACGCCACCGGGCCGGCGCCGTAGCTGGTGTCGCGCGGGTTGCGCTCCGAGGGGCGCCCCTCGTTGTTGTAGTAGCCCGGCGTGCACGACTCCTGGAACTCCAGCGTGTTCCGGGCGAGCCGCACGATCGTGTCGACCCACTCGGCCTCTGCCTCCTCGGTGGCCTCCACGAGCGTGGCGCCGCGGCGCCGAGCCTCCTCCAGGATGTACGTGAGGTGGATGGCCTGCTCGTTGAGCATGTGCGGGAAGTTCACGCTGAAGCCCGACTGCACCAGGCTGAAGATGAAGCAGTTGGGGAAGTCGTGGCCGTGCATCCCGTGGAAGGTGGACGCGCCGTCGGCCCACTTCTGCGTGAGCGTGATGCCGCCGCGGCCGACGATCTCGTGGCCTGCCCGTCGGCTGTAGCCGGTGCCCACCTCGAACCCGGTGGCGAAGATGATGCAGTCGACCTCGTACTCGGTGCCGT
This sequence comes from Ilumatobacteraceae bacterium, assembly GCA_025456105.1. Taxonomy (GTDB): domain Bacteria; phylum Actinomycetota; class Acidimicrobiia; order Acidimicrobiales; family Ilumatobacteraceae. The sequence continues at coordinate 4,303 of JALOLG010000056.1, forward strand.
CGACCACCACGCCCCGCTCGGTGATGCGCTCGACGCCGTGACCGCCGGTGTCGACGAGGTGGACGTTGGGCCGGTTGAACGTCGGCAGGTACTCGTCGTGGAAGCACGGCCGCTTGCAGAACTGGCGGTAGTACGGCTTGAGCGCCTCGGCCACGTTCGGGTCGGCGACCATCGCCTCCACCCGCGCGCGGATCTGCTCCATCTTCTGGAAGTCGGCGAGCTCCATCTTGGTGGCGATGCCCTCGGGGCTGAGGTCGGCGCTCGCCCCCTCGCGCTGGATGCTGATGAGCAGGTTGCCGATGATGTCGGTCCAGCCGTCGTTCACGAGGTCCTCGGACTCGACGACGCCGCTCGTGAGGTGGTTGAAGTTGTCCATCCGGCGCTTCTGCCAGCCGGGCTCGAGCGAGGCGGCCCACTCCGGGTCGGTGGGGCGGTTGTCGCGCACGTCGATCGACGACGGCGTGCGCTGGAACACGTAGAGCTCCTTGGCCGCTGCGCCCACGTGGGGCACGCACTGCACGGCCGTCGCGCCGGTGCCGATGATGGCGACGCGCTTGTCGGCGAGGCCGGTGAGGCCGCCCTCGCTGGACCCGCCCGTGTAGTCGTAGTCCCAGCGGCTGGTGTGGAACGTGTGGCCGCGGAACGACTCGATGCCGGGGATGCCAGGCAGCTTCGGCCGGTGCAGCGGCCCGTTCGCGAGCACTACGAACCGGGCCCGCATCGCGTCGCCGCGGTCGGTGTGGATGATCCAGCGGCGGTCGTCGTCGTCCCACTCGAGCTGGGTGACCTCGGTCTGGAACACGGCGTCGCGGTAGAGGTCGTAGTGGCGTGCGATGCGCCGGCTGTGCTCGAGGATCTCGGGTGCCCGGGAGTACTTCTCGACGGGCATGTACCCCGTCTCCTCGAGCAGTGGGAGGTAGACGTACGACTCCACGTCGCACGCCGCGCCGGGGTACCGGTTCCAGTACCAGGTGCCACCGACGTCGCCGCCCTTCTCGAGCAGGCGGATGTCCTCGAAGCCCGCCTCGCGCAGCCGGGCCCCGGCGAGGAGCCCGCCGAAGCCGCCACCGACCACGACGATCTCGACCTCGTCGAGCAGCGGGGCGCGCTCGACGCGCTCGGTGTAGGGGTCGATCAGGTAGTGGGCGAACGGCCCGGTCATCTCGACGTACTGGTCGTTGGCGTCGGGGCGCAGGCGCTTGTCGCGCTCGGCCCGGTACTTCTCCCGCAGGGCGTCGGGATCGAACGACAGGGGCGCGGTCTCGGTCATACGACGCTCGATGCTACGTTCCGGCGCGACCGTGGCCCGAGGGGGAGGGACGATGGCCAAGACAGCCGCAGCCGTGGCGATCCCGCAGAGCGTCGAGGAGCTGACGCCCGAGTGGTTCAGCGAGCACCTGGGCGCGCACGTCGGTGCTGCCACCGTGGTGGAGGTCGAGCACGAGGAGATCGGCACCGGCATCGGGTTCGTCGGTGAGATCCTGCGCTGCCGCCTCACCGCCGACGGGCCGGCCGAGCCGGGCATGCCGACCTCGGTGATCGTGAAGGTGCCGGCCCGCAACCCGGTGAACCGGGCGATGGGCGAGGCGCTCGGCGCGTACGAGCGCGAGATCCAGGTGTACGGCCGGCTCGGCGACCGGCTCGGGATCCCCATGCCGCGCCTGTACCACTGCAACCTCGACCCCAACCCGGTGCCGTGGCTCGACCGCCCGCTGCTGTGGCTGCTCGAGCACCTGCCGGTGCGCGGGGTGGGCTGGCTGGGCGACAGGTTCCTGGCCATGTCCACCAAGAGCCAGCGCCGCTACCTGCTCGTGATCGAAGACGTCGCCGACGCTCGCCCGCCGTCGCAGGTGGCCGGAGGCTCCCTCGACGACGCGCTCGTGGCGCTCGACGTGCTCGCCAAGTTCCACGCCGCGAACTGGCGCACCGGCGACGACGACGTCGACGTCGATCGGGTGTGGCCGATCTGCCGCGTGCCGCGGCTGTACCAGTCGAGCTACCGCCGCAACCGCGAGCTGTTCGTGGAGCGCTTCGGCGAGCTGGCCGGGCCCGAGGTGATCGAGCTGCTCGACCGGGTGCAGGCCGAGCTGCCCGAGATGATGGAGCACCTCGCGTCGCCGCCCACCGTGCTGCTGCACGGCGACTACCGGCTCGACAACCTGCTGTTCCGACCCGACGGCAGCGTGGTGGTGGTCGACTACCAGCTCGTCGGCATCGGGCGGCCGGGCTGGGACGTCGCGTACTTCATCACCACCGCGCTGACGGCCGATCACCGCGACGAGGAGGAGCAGATGCTCCGCCACTACCACGAGGCGCTCGTGGCGGCCGGGGTCACCGACCACTCCTACGCGGAGCTCGTCGCCGACGTCACGCTCACCAAGCGCGTGCTTGCCCACCGGTTCGTGGGCACGGTCGACGGGTTCGACACGACGATCGCCGGCACCGACGCGTCGTTCGTCGACCTCATGGTCGGGCGGGTGATGGACTGGGTCCGGCCGTGAACAGCGCCGGCAGGTCGGCGTCGTCGGTGTCGACGATGGCCTGCACCCACTGGTGGAACCGCTGCGCGCCGCCCTCGTTGCGCCCGAACACGAAGTGCGACTTGGCACCGGTCTTCACCGTGCGCTGGATGCGGTTGCCGGTGAGGTAGTCCTCGTCGCGCACGACGTGCTCGAGGAACGCCATCGTGCCGCGGATGCCCTCGAGCAGCTCGTCGGTGGGCTCGACGGTGCTGAGGAAGTTCTGGATGGTGACCGACGTGTCGGGGTCGTCGCCCGGGAACAGCTGCGACACCATGTAGACGCGGCAGCCGCCCGCGTCGAACGTGGCGATCGAGATGTGCGGGAAGATCGTGATCACACCCCCGGTCAGCGCCGGCGCCGGCCACTCCTCGGGCGGGAGGTGCTCCCACTTGGCGAGCTTCTCCGACGGTGACGTGACCACCTGGTGCGGGCCCCACGAGTCGAAGCTCGCCTTGCTGGAGAAGTCCGGTCCGAACGTCGCCTTGTGGAGGATCGGCAGGTGGTAGAAGTCGACGTAGCCGTCGTACGCGACCTTCCAGTTGGGTCCGGGGATCACGTTGGTGCCCACCGGGAACGCGTGCTCCACGTCGAGCAGCTCGAGCACCGAGTCGTAGCCCTGGAGGAACGCGTCGATGTCGATGTGGCTGCCGGGCGTGATCGACGCCCAGATGAACCCGGCCCGCTCCGCGACCGGCAGCGGGGTGAGGCCCATGCACGACGTGTCGACGTCGCCGAAGTCGGCCCGGTCGAGGATGCCGACCAGGTCGCCGCTCTCGTCGTAGCTCCACGCGTGGTACGGGCACGTGAAGCGGCGGGCGGTCCCGGTACCGGGCTCCACGACGACCGCGCCGCGGTGGCTGCACATGTTGACGA
>JALOLG010000057.1 GCA_025456105.1 Ilumatobacteraceae bacterium
ACGCCGGGAACAGGTCGGCGCCACCGAGCGCGAACGAGCGCACCGCACCGTCGGCGCGGAACCCGCCGAACACGTCGATCACGACGTCGGTGGGCATCGAGGCGCGCACGCACACCGACCCGTCGTCGGCGAGCGGCACCGTGACGAGGTTGGTGATGTCGATGCCCGGCACGACGTTGAGGCTGGAGGACTGCGACGTGCTGCCGCACGGGAGCAGCTGCAGGAAGCCGGGCGTGGCGGTGCGGGTGGCCACCACACCCAGCACGGCCACGCGGGTGCCGTCGGGCAGCAGGCCCGACGCCGCCGGCACGAGCCGGCGCTCCTCGCCCGGCGCGAACGGCGTCGACCAGCCGCCCGTGCCGTCGCGGCTGTCGGCGAGCCGGCCGGCGGCGGCGCGCAGGTCGAGGCCCTCGCTGCCACCGAACCACCCGATGACGTCGACGATCAGGTGGGTGGCCGACACCGAGGTGGTGAGGCAGAGCGATCCGGTGGCACCGAGTGCGGAGATCGTCGTGTTCGCGCGGGCCACGCCGAACCCGCCCAGGTAGTTGACGTTCGACGTGGGGGGTGCGGCGCCGCCGCACGGGAACGTGGTGACGAACCCGTAGCCGTCGGCCTCCGTGGCGGTGACGTTCACCATCACCGACGTCGCCGAGTCAGGGAGCCCCAGCAGCGAGCGCGACAGCTCGACCGTGCGGCCCGGCACGACCTTGCCAGTGACGCCGGGCGGACGAGTCGCCGGACTCCGCGTGTCGACCACACGGCGCGGCTCGGTCTCCTGGAACGGGAGCCCGTCGGCCCCGAACCACCCGACCAGATCGACGATCACGTCGCTGCGCTCCTGGCTGTAGACGCAGATCTCGCGGGTGGCGTCGACCCCGACCACCACGAGGTTGGCCGTCGGCCCGGACGGGTGCGTGTTGACGTTCGAGGTCAGCGGCCGCGACGACCCGCACGGGTGGACGGTGAGGAACGCCGGGATCGCCGACCGGTCGGCCGTCACCGTGAGGGCGAGCGCCGTGGCGGTCGCCGGCACCGACGCCGGCACCGCCACCCGCAGCCAGCAGCGAGCGGGCACCGGGGATCCCCCCGGATCGCGGGTGTCGACCAAGCGGGTGGGCTGGATGCCGCGGAACCCCCCGCTCGACGTCGTCGGCGGGAGCGGGCCCTCGGGCGCCGCGCACGAGACACCGGGCGCGGCGGCGGCGCGCGGCGCCGGCACGGTCGCCGTGACCACCGCGGTCGCGACGAGCGCTGCCGCGACCGTCACGAGCGTGATCACCTTCGCGGGAGTCCGCCTACCCACCCGGGCGACGGTACCGCAGCGATCAGCCGGGTTTCCCGCGGCGGTCGCGGAACAGGACCTCCTGGGCCACCGTCGCCACGTGCTCGCCCTCGATGGTGAACACGTGGCCGATCGCCAGGCCGCGGTTGCCGACGAAGCCGTGGCAGGTGAGGTCGTGGAGGTGCCAGCGGTCGGCCCGCATCGGTCGGTGGAACCAGATGGTGTGGTCGAGGCTCGCCCCGCCGAAGTGCTCGTCGTCGTCACGCGCCTCGGGGTGCGCCTGCCGCACCGCGTCGAACGGGAGGTCGTCGGACAGGTAGGCGAGCCAGCACCGGTGGAGCAGGTCGGCCTCCGGGTCGGCGGGATCGCCCAGGTCGGACACCACCCGGAACCAGGCCGCCGTGCGCCCGACCCCGGTGCGCTCGTCGGCGGCCAGCACGTCGTGCGCCACCCACCGGCGGTCGAACGCCTCGTTCCACGAGCTGGGCTCGATCTCGTCGGGCCCGGGCACGTCGGGGATCGACACGGCCTGCACCGAGGCCGACTCCTCCACCCGCTGCAACGAGCACTCGGCGTTGAGGATCGCGCCGATCGCCTGCCGTGCGACCACCCGGCGCGTGACGAAGCTGCGGCCGTTGCGGATGCGGTCGACCTCGAAGCGGATCGGCTCGGTGTGATCGCCCGGCCGGATGAAGTAGGCCCGGATGGAGTGCACGACGAACTCGGGTTCCACCGTGAGGCTCGCCGCCCGCAGCGCCTGCGCCACGATCTGGCCGCCGTAGAGGCCACCCCACGAATATCGGGGGCCGGTGCCGACGTACGTGTCGGGGCCATGGGGCTCGAGCGCGAACATCATCGGAATGGTAGGGGCACCTCGGTGACATGCCTAGAGTTCCATGCATGGCAGCCAAAACGGCCAAGAAGGCACCGATGTCCGACGAGCACAAGGCGGCCCTCGCGCAGGGCCGTGCCGAGGGAAAGGCCGTGCGCGACTACCTCGAAGGGCTGCGGTCGTCGAAGCCCAAGCGAGGTCGCAAGCGCACGCCGGATTCCATCCGCAAGCGGCTCGATGCGATCGAGGCCGAGCTCGTGGATGCCAGCCCGCTCGACGAGCTGAAGCTCGTCCAGGAGCGCCACGACCTCACCCGTGAGCTCGAGACGTTCGGCTCCGGTGTCGACCTGTCGGCCCTGGAAGACCGCTTCGTCGAGGTCGCCAGGTCGTACAGCCAGCGCCAGGGGATCTCCTACAGCTCGTGGCGCGAGGTGGGCGTCGAGGCCGCGGTGCTCAAGCGCGCCGGCATCGCCCGTTCGAGCTGACCTCCGTCGCGCTTTCGTGGTCCGCGGTGGTCGTCACGACCACCGGATTTCACGAATGCGGGTGCGGGACGATCACGTCGAGCGCGTCGACGGCACGACCGGCGTGCTGCAGCACCCGCCGCAGATCGACGATCTCCGGCAGCCTGGTCCGCACCGCGTCGGGCACGTCGGGATCGCTCGATATCACGTCGACGAAATCACGGCCGTCGTCCCATGACGTCATCGCCGCACGCTGCACCACTCGATAGGCGGCATCTCGCTCCATCCCGTTTCGCACCAATTCGAGCAGCACCGATTGACTGAACACGACGCCTCGGCCGGCCGCCATGTTCTCGGCCATGCGCTCGGGGAACACCTCGAGCCGGCGCAGCAGCCCAGCGGTCCGCCGGAGCAGGTAGTGGGCGAGGATCGTGGAGTCGGGCAGCTCCACCCGCTCCACCGTCGTGTGCGAGATGTCGCGCTCGTGCCACAGCGCCACGTCGTGCAGCCCTGCGAGCGCGTTCGACTTCACCACCCGCGACAGGCCCGAGATCGTCTCGGCGCTGATCGGGTTGCGCTTGTGCGGCATCGCAGAGGAGCCCTTCTGGCCCGGGCGGAAGCCCTCGCGCACCTCACCGACCTCGGTGCGCTGGAGGTGGCGGAGCTCGACCGCGATCAGCTCGCACGTCGACGCCACGGCGGCGCACGCCCACAGGAGCTCGGCGTGCCGGTCGCGGGCGATCACCTGGGTGGCCGGCACCGCCTGCAGGCCGAGCGCCTCCCCGACCCGAGCCTCCACCTCGGGTGGCAGGTTCGAGTAGGTGCCCACGGCCCCGCTGAGCTTCATCACCGCCACCGTCTCACGGGCGGCGCGCAGGCGCACCCGGTCGCGGTCGACCTGCAGCGCCCACAGCGCCAGCTTCGCACCGAACGTCGTGGGCTCGGCGTGGATCCCGTGGGTGCGGCCGATCATCACGGTGTGGCGGTGCACGCGCGCCAGGTCGACGAGCACGTGGAGCAGCACGTCGGCCTCGGCGAGCAGCAGCTCGACGGCATCGCGCATGGCCCAGCACAGCGCCGTGTCGACCACGTCGGACGACGTGAGGCCGTAGTGCACCCAGTCGCCGTGCGGGTGGCCGATGCGGTCCTGAGCGACGTCGACGAACGCGGCGACGTCGTGGTCGGTGACCGCCTCGCGCTCGAGCACCGCCGCCACGAACGCGTCGTCGACCACCGGGGCCGCGGTCCGACACGCGGCCGCCACCCCGGCCGGAGCGACCCCGGTTGCCTCGAGCGCATCGACCGCGGCGAGCTCGACGTCGAGCCAGCGCTGCATGCGGGCGGTGTCGGTCCACACCGCCGCCATCTCCGGGGTCTGGTAGCGCGGGATCATCCGCGCACCACCACGTCGTCGCGGGCGGCACCGACGCCGACGACGGCGACCGGCACGCCCACCTCGCGCTCCACGAGGTCGATGAAGTCGCGGGCGGCGCTCGGCAGGTCGTCGGCGCTGCGCGCGGCCGACACCGCCTCGCCCCACCCGGGCAGCGTGACGTACTCGGGCTCCACCCGCGCGAGCACGTCGGACCGGTCGGGGTACGCGTCGAGCAGCTCGCCGTCGAGGCGGTAGCCGGTGCACACCCGCACCTCGTCGAACCCGTCGAGCACGTCGAGCTTGGTGAGGGCGATCTCGGTGAGGGTGTTGTTCCGCACGGCGTGGCGGAGCATCACGGCGTCGAGCCATCCGGCCCGCCGCCGGCGCCCTGTGACGGTGCCGAACTCGCGACCGACGTCGACGAGGCGGTCGCCGAGCTCGTCGGTGAGCTCGGTGGGGAACGGGCCGGCACCGACGCGGGTGGTGTACGCCTTGGTGATGCCCACGACGCGGTCGATGTCGCGCGGCCCGATGCCGCTGCCGGCGCACGCGCCACCAGCGGTCGGGTTCGACGACGTGACGTACGGGTAGGTGCCGTGGTCGAGGTCGAGGAACGTGGCCTGCGCGCCTTCGAGCAGGACGTGCTCGCCGGCCGCGACCGCGGCGTGGAGCAGCGTGACGGTGTCGGCCACGAACGGCCGCACGCGCTCGCCGAGCTCGGCGAACGCGTCGACGATCGCGTCGACGTCGAGCGGAGCCTCGCCGGCGTGCTCGATCACGGCGTTCTCGGCGATCGCCCGTGCTCGCACGGCCGCCCGGAAGGCGTCGGGGTCGACCACCTCGCCGGCACGGATGCCCACGCGACGGGCCTTGTCGGCGTACGCCGGGCCGATGCCCTTGAGGGTGGTGCCGATCTTGTCGTCGCCGCGCACCGACTCGGCGATCGCGTCGTGGGCCTGGTGCCACGGGAAGATCAGGTGCGCCCGGCTCGACACCTTCAGCGCGCTGCAGTCGATGCCACGCCCCTCGAGCGTGTCGACCTCGGCGAACAGCGTGGGCAGGTCGACCACCACGCCGTTGCCGATCACCGGCACCACGTGGTCGTAGAGCACACCGCTCGGCACGAGCTGGAGCGCGTAGCGCTCGCCGTCGACCACCACGGTGTGCCCGGCGTTGTGGCCGCCCTGGTAGCGCACCACGTAGGTGTGGTCGCGCGACAGCAGGTCGATGATCTTGGCCTTGCCCTCGTCGCCCCATTGGGCGCCGACGACGACGGTGACGGGCATGACACGCTCCCGAGGAGTTGGAGGAACGTGGGTCGAGGCTACTCACGAGCGCCGGTACCGTGCGGTGCGTGATGCGACGGCTCGACTGGGCGACCCTCGACGAGGCCGGGCGACGCTCGATCCTCGACCGCGGCCTCGGTGACATCTTCGACCCCGACCTGCGCCACTCGATCGGCGCGCTCATCGACGACGTGCGCGAGCGCGGCGACGCCGCGGTGTGCGATGCGCTCGCCCGCTTCGACGGCGTCGAGCTCGAGCCCCACCAGCTGCGCATCACCGACGACGAGCTCGACGCGGCCACGATCGCACCCGAGCTGCAGGGCGCGATCGACGACGCGATCGCCCACCTCCGGGCCTTCAACGAGCAGCAGCTCGCCCGCACCACCGACTGGTCGTTCGAGTCCGAGCCCGGACTGACCGTGGGCGAGAAGATCACGCCGATCGCATCGGCCGGCCTGTTCACGCCGAGTGGCAAGGCCAGCTACCCCAGCGTCACCTACCAGCTCGCCGTGCCGGCGCTGGTGGCCGGCGTGCCCGAGATCGTCGTGGTGGTGCCGCCCGCACCCGGCGGGGGCGGTGCCGTCGACCCGGCCGTGCTCGCCGTGTGCCGCACGCTCGGCCTCCGCCACGTGTTCCGCGTGAACGGCCCGGCCGGCGTGGCCGCGCTCGGGTTCGGCACGGAGTCGATCCCAGCGGTCCGCAAGATCGTCGGCCCCGGCTCACCCGCCGTCACCCTCGCCCAGGTGGAGATGCAGCGCCACGGCGTCACCACGATGATGCTGCTCGGCCCGACCGAGAGCCTCGTGATCGCCGACGACTCCGCCGACCCCGTCCGTCTCGCCGCCGATCTGCTGATCGAAGCCGAGCACGGCACCGACTCGGCGGTGGTGCTCGTCACCGACTCGCCGTCGCTGGCCGACCGCGTCGATGCCGAGCTCGAGCGCCAGCTCGCCGACCTCCCCGAGGTGCGCGCCACCGCAGCGCGCGCCTCGCTCGGCGTGAACGGCGGCTGCGTGCTCGTCGACTCGCTCGACACCGCCGTCGAGGTGGCCAACCGGTACGCCGCCGAGCACCTGCAGGTCGCCGTGGCCGACGCGCACGTCGACCGAGTCGTCGACGGCCTCGTGAACGCCGGCGAGATCCTCGTCGGCCAGCACACGCCGTTCAGCGCCGCCAACTTCGTGATCGGGTGCCCGGCATCGCTGCCCACCAGCGGCTTCGCGCACGTCTCGTCGGGCATCACGGCGAACGCGTTCCTGAAGCGCACCGCCGTGGCACGGGCCGACGAGCGGGCGCTCGCACGGATGGCCCCCTCGGTGCTGGCGCTCGCCGACCACGAGGGGTTCCCTGCCCATGCCGCCGCCGTACGCAGGCGCTTCGGCTGACGCGGCGTACGCTCCCTGGCGTGACCGACATCTTGCTGGTCGAGGACGACGAGCGCATCAGCGAGCCCCTGGTCCGCGTGCTGCGCGGCGAGGGGTTCGACGTCGACCTCGTCACCCACGGGGTGGAGGCCCTCGAGCGCGTCGACCGGCAGCGACCCGACCTCGTCCTGCTCGACCTCACGCTGCCCGACATCGACGGGCTCGACGTGTGCCGCAAGCTGCGCAACGACACACCCGACCTGCCGATCGTGATGCTCACCGCCCGGGCCGAGGAGATGGACGTGATCGTCGGGCTCAACGCCGGCGCCGACGACTACGTGGCCAAGCCGTTCCGCCTGGCCGAGCTCATCGCCCGCATCAAGGCCCGACTGCGCGCCGCCGAGCACGTCACCGCCGTGCTGCCGGTGCTCGAAGGCGCCGGCCTGCGGGTCGACCGCGAGGCTCGGCGGGCCTACAAGGACGACGAGGAGCTCGACCTCACCACCAAGGAGTTCGACCTGCTGGCGCTGCTCATGAGCCGCCCCGGCGTCACGTTCACGCGAGAGCAGATCATGTCGACGGTGTGGAACGAGAACTGGTGGGGCTCCACGCGCACGCTCGACACCCACGTGTCGACGCTGCGCCGCAAGATCGGCGACAACTCCGACCCCCCGTCGATCATCGTGACGCTCCGCGGCGTCGGCTTCCGCTTCGAGGGGTGACCGGCGGGTGCGCAAGCGGCTCGTCCTGTCGACGATCCTGATCGTCCTGGTCGTGCTCGCCGCGCTGGCGGTGCCCATCGGGCTGCTCGTGTACCGCGCCGCCGAGGACGAGCTGCGCGGGCAGCTCGAGGAGCAGTCGGCCCAGATCGTGCGCGACCTGACCGCCGATGCCGCCGCCGGGCGACCGCTCGACTTCGAGGCCGTCACCTCGGGCCTCAACTCGACCGACCGCCTCGTGATCACGGCCCCCGACGGCGCTTCGGTGGGCAGCTGGCCACGCTCGGCCTGCTCGCACTGGGCGCCGTGCTCGCGGCGGCCGGGCTCGCCGCCATCCAGGCCCGCCAGCTCGCCCGGCCGCTGGAGCGGCTCGCCACCTCGGCGGCGCGCATCGGCTCGGGCGACTTCAGCACCACCACGATGCCGCACACGCGGATCCCCGAGATCGACGGCATCGGCCAGGCGCTCCAGCAGAGCGCCAACCGGGTCGACCGGCTGCTCGCCATGGAGCGCAGCTTCACCGCCGACGCCACCCACCAGCTGCGCACCGGCATCGCCGGCATCCTGATGCGCTTCGAGCTGCTCAGCACCCACCGCGACCGCAACGTCCGACGCGACGCCGAAGCCGGCCTCCTGCAGACCGAGCAGCTCAACCGCACGATCGACGAGCTGCTCGCCGCCGTCCGCGACACGACGCTGCGCGAGCGGGGCGAGTTCGTGCTGGTCGAGCTCGTCGACCAGCACGTGGCCGAGTGGCAGCCGAGGTTCTCGGCCGTCGGTCGCACGATCGCCGTCGTCACCGCCTCCCAGGAGCCGGTGGTCGGCACCAAGGGACTGGCCGGGCAGGTGCTCGACATCCTCGTCGACAACGCCCTCAAGCACGGCCGCGGCGCGGTCACGCTGATGATCGAGGGGACCAGCGTGCTGGTGATCGACCAGGGCACCGGGATGACCGACGAGCAGGCGGCGCGTGCGTTCGACGCGCCCACCGACCCGGCCGCCGCCCACGGGCGCGGGCTCCCGCTGGCGCGGCGCCTGGCGGAGGTCGACGGCGGGTTCGTGGAGATCGTGCACCCGCGCCCGCTGCGCATCCGCTACCGCCTCGCGTCGGCGAGCGCGGCCACCGGGCGCCTGGGCGCCGCGGTGGGCGAGGGCGTCCGTCAGGTGCCGGCGCGCACGCCGGCCGACACGCTGAGGGAGCCGTCGCTGTCGGCGTCGACCACCACGGCGCCGCCGTCGGACACCTGACCGTCGAGGATCAGCATCGCGGCGCGGTCGCCGATCTCGCGCTGGATGACGCGCTTGAGGGGTCGGGCGCCGTACGCCGGATCGAAGCCCTCGTGGGCGAGCCGGGCCATCGCGGCATCGGTGACCTCGAGATCGATGCGACGGTCGGCCAGGCGCGCCCGCAGCCGGGCGAGCTGGATCTCCACGATCGCCCGCAGGTCGTCCTCGGTGAGCGACCGGAACCGGATCATGTCGTCGACCCGGTTGAGGAACTCGGGCCGGAAGAACGACGCGGGGTCGCCCGGCAGGTTGGAGGTCATGATGAGCACGGCGTTGGTGAAGTCGACCGTGCGGCCCTGGCCGTCGGTGAGCCGACCGTCGTCGAGCACCTGGAGCAGCACGTTGAACACGTCGGGGTGGGCCTTCTCGATCTCGTCGAGCAGCACCACCGCGTACGGGCGGCGGCGCACGGCCTCGGTGAGCTGGCCGCCCTCGTCGTAGCCGACGTACCCGGGAGGCGCACCGATCAGGCGGCTCACGGAGTGCTTCTCCATGTACTCGCCCATGTCGATGCGCACCATCGCCCGCTCGTCGTCGAACAGCAGCTCGGCGAGGGCCCGTGCGAGCTCGGTCTTGCCGACACCCGTGGGGCCCAGGAACATGAACGAACCGATCGGGCGGTTGGGGTCGCTGAGCCCGGCGCGGCTGCGGCGGATCGCGTTGGCCACCGAGGTGACCGCGTCGTCCTGGCCGATGACCCGCCGGTGGAGCTCGTCCTCGAGGTGGATGAGCTTGCTCATCTCGCTCTCCATCAGCCGGCTCACCGGCACGCCCGTCCACTTCGCGACGACCTCGGCGATGTCCTCGGCGTCGACCTCCTCTTTCAGCATCCGCTCGCTGCGCTGCAGCTCGTCGAGGTGCGCGGTGGCGTCGGAGATGCGGCGCTCGAGCTCGGGGATCCGGCCGTAGCGGATCTCGGCGGCGACGTTGAGGTCCGTCTCGCGCTCCACCTGGGTGCGCAGCTGCTCGAGCTCCTCCTTCAGGTGGCGGATCGCGTCGATGGCCTGCTTCTCGGACTCCCAGTGGTCCTTCATCTGCGCGACCTGGGCGTTGAGCCCGGCGAGCTCCTCGTGCAGGGCGTCGAGCCGCTCGAGCGAGGCCGGGTCGCTCTCCTTCTCGAGCGCCACCTGCTCGATCTCGAGCTGCAGGATGCGGCGCTGCACCACGTCGATCTCGGTGGGCAGCGAGTCGATCTCGATCCGCAGCTTGCTGGCCGCCTCGTCGACGAGGTCGATCGCCTTGTCGGGGAGGAAGCGGTTGGTGAGGTAGCGGTTCGACAGCACGGCCGCGCTCACCAGCGCGGAGTCCTGGATGCGCACGCCGTGGTGCACCTCGTAGCGCTCCTTCAGCCCCCGGAGGATGCCGATCGTGTCCTCGACGCTGGGCTCGCCCACGTAGACCTGCTGGAAGCGACGCTCGAGCGCCGGATCCTTCTCGACGTGCTTGCGGTACTCGTCGAGCGTGGTGGCGCCGATCATGCGCAGCTCGCCGCGAGCGAGCATCGGCTTGATCATGTTGCCGGCGTCCATGGCGCCCTCGGCGCCACCGGCCCCGACGATGGTGTGGAGCTCGTCGACGAAGGTGATCACCTGGCCGGCGGCGTCGGTGATCTCCTTCAGCACCGCCTTGAGGCGCTCCTCGAACTCGCCGCGGTACTTCGAGCCGGCGAGCATCGAGGCGATGTCGAGCGCGATGAGCCGCTTGCCCTTCAGGCCCTCGGGCACGTCACCGTCGGCGATGCGGCGGGCGAGGCCCTCGACGATCGCGGTCTTGCCGACGCCGGGCTCGCCGATGAGGACCGGGTTGTTCTTGGTGCGCCGGCTCAGCACCTGGATGACGCGACGGATCTCGTCGTCGCGGCCGATGACCGGGTCGATCTTGCCCTCGGCGGCCCGGGCCGTGAGGTCCTGGCCGTACTTCTCGAGCGCGGCGAACTTCTCCTCGGGGTTCGGGTCGGTGACGCGGTGGCTGCCGCGCACGTCGCGCAGCGCCTGGAGCAGCTCCTCGCTGCCGACGCCCAGGCGCCCGTTCATGGCGAGCAGGAGGTGCTCGACCGAGACGTAGTCGTCGCGCAGGTCCTTGCGGTGCTTGTCGGCCATCTCGACGACGTTGGTGAGCTCG
>JALOLG010000058.1 GCA_025456105.1 Ilumatobacteraceae bacterium
CGCGGGATCTGGCCCGACGCGTCGATGCGCGCGACCGCCTCGTCGAGGTTGAACGAGAAGCCACCGGGCTCACCCGAGCCGGCGGGGGCGCCGCCACCACCGGCGGTGACGGGCTCCCAGCTCATCGGTGACGCAGGACGCGGGCTGGCGGGCACGGTGGGATCATCGGCACCCGAGTCGTCGGGCTTGAGCGCCGGATCAGGATCGGAGCGGTCGGCGTCGTCCGCCATGGCCCCACGGTACCGGAGCGGGGTGCGGTGCGGGAGGTACCCCCGACCACCCTCCGCCCGACCCCCGGCACCAGGTCAGTCGTCGCCGGCGGCGTCGACGGCCCGGCGCTGCAGCTCGTCGACCACCGAGGCATCGGCGAGCGTGGTGGTGTCGCCGAGGTTGCGGCCCTCGGCGACGTCGCGGAGGAGGCGCCGCATGATCTTGCCCGACCGGGTCTTGGGCAGGTCGGGGGTGAGGTAGATGGTCTTGGGCTTCGCGATCGCGCCGATCTCGGCCGCCACGTGGGCGCGCAGCTCCTCGACGCCCACGTCGGCACCACCCCGTGTGATCACGTAGGCGATGATCGCCTGCCCGGTGGTCGCGTCGGTGGCGCCCACCACCGCCGCCTCGGCCACGGCCGGGTGCGACACGAGCGCCGATTCGACCTCGGTGGTGGAGATGCGGTGGCCCGAGACGTTCATGACGTCGTCGACCCGACCGAGGAGCCACAGGTACCCGTCGTCGTCGAGCTTCGCGCCGTCGCCGGCGAAGTAGCGGCCCTCGAAGCGGCTCCAGTAGGTGTCGCGGTACCGCTCCGGGTCGCCCCAGATGCCGCGCAGCATGCCCGGCCACGGCCGGGTCAGGGTGAGGTAGCCACCGCCGCGCTCGACGCGCTGGCCCGCGTCGTCGACCACCTCGGCCGACACCCCCGGCAGCGGGAACGTCGCCGACCCCGGCTTGGTGGTGGTGGCACCCGGCAGCGGGCTGATCATGATCCCGCCCGTCTCGGTCTGCCACCAGGTGTCCACGATCGGGCAGCGCCCGCCACCGATGTGCTCGTGGTACCACATCCACGCCTCGGGGTTGATCGGCTCGCCCACGCTGCCGAGGAGGCGGAGCGACGACAGGTCGTGCTTGGCCGGCTCCTCGGCGCCCCACTTCATGAACGTGCGGATGGCCGTGGGTGCGGTGTAGAGGATCGTGACGCCGTACTTCTCGACGATCTCCCAGAACCGGTCGTTGCCCGGGAAGTTCGGGACGCCCTCGTACATCACCTGCGTCGCGCCGTTCGAGAGCGGCCCGTAGACGATGTAGCTGTGGCCGGTGACCCAGCCGACGTCGGCCGTGCACCAGTAGACGTCGGTCTCGGGGTGCAGGTCGAACACGTACTTGTGGGTGTAGGTGACGTGCGTGAGGTAGCCGCCCGAGGTGTGCATGATGCCCTTGGGCTTGCCCGTGGTGCCGCTGGTGTAGAGCAGGAACAGCAGCTGCTCGGCGTCCATCGGCTCGGCGGGGCACACCGGGTCGGCCGCGGCCATGAGCTCGTGGTACCAGTGGTCGCGGCCCTCGACCATGGTGACGTCGTTGCCGCCCCGCTTCACCACCACCACGTGCTCGATCGACGGCGTCGACTCGAGGGCCTCGTCGGCGGCGGGTTTGAGCGGGAACACCTCGCCCCGGCGGTGCCCACCGTCGGCGGTCACCAGCACCTTGGCCTCGGCATCGTTGATGCGGTCGGCCAGGGCCTGGGAGGAGAACCCGCCGAACACCACCGAGTGCGCCGCGCCGATCCGGGCGCAGGCCAGCATCGCGACGGCCGCCTCGGGGATCATCGGCAGGTAGATGTTCACCCGATCGCCGCGCTCGACGCCGAGCGAGCGGAGCACGTTCGCGAAGCGCTGCACCTCGTCGAGCAGCTGGGCGTAGGTGATCGTGCGGGTGTCGCCCGGCTCGCCCTCCCAGTGGAGCGCGACCCGATCGCCGAGCCCCGCCTCGACGTGGCGGTCGAGGCAGTTGTACGCCACGTTGAGGGTGCCCCCCAGGAACCACTTCGAGTACGGGAGCTGCCAGTCGAGGATCGTGTGCCACGGCTCGTCCCAGCTCACCAGGTCGGCGGCCTGACGGGCCCAGAACCCCTCGTCGTCGGCGGCCGCCTCGTCGTACAGGAACGTCCCTGCCACCAGCGTGTCGGCCTTGATCTCCTCCGACGGCGGGAAGCGGCGATCCTCGGCGAGGAGATCGTCGATCGTGTCGGACGGCATGTCGTCGGCGGCCATGGGCGGGATCGTAGATCGGTGTGCGACGTCCGGATCCCGCTGGGGAGGCCGCTGCGGTGCCTGTCAGACTCCCCGCGTGACCACCGCCCGACCGAGCGCGCCGCTGCACGGCTCGGCCGACACCGGGGAGCGGTTCGGCCCGCCCGAGTGGGCGATGTCGGCCGTGGTCGCGCTCGTCTGGGGCTCGTCGTTCCTCTGGATCGCGATCGCGATCGACGACGTCGCGGCCACGTTCGTGCCCCTGGCACGGATCGGGTTCGGGGCGATCGCACTCGCACTGGTGCCAGCGGCCCGGCGCCGGCTCCCCCGGCACGAGCTGCCGCGCATCGTGTTCCTCGGCCTCGTGTGGATGGCGATCCCGTTCCTGCTCTTCCCGCTCGCCGAGGAGACCACCAGCAGCGCGGTGGCCGGGATGATCAACGGCAGCCTGCCGGTCGTCACCGTGGCGGTGACGGCGCTGTTCGTGCGGCGACCACCCACGCGGCAGCGGATCGTCGCCGTGCTCGTGGGCTTCGTCGGCATCGCGATGGTCTCGCTCGGCTCGATCGGCACCGGTGGCGGCGCCGACGCCCGCGGTGTGACGATGCTGATCACGGCCGTCGTCTGCTACGCGGTCGCCGTCAACGTCGCCGCCCCGCTCCAACGCCGGTACGGCTCGCTGCCGGTGCTGCTGCACGTCCAGATCGCGGGGATCCTGTGGACGCTGCCGACGGGGCTGCGCGGTGCCTCGGAGAGCACGTTCACGTGGCAGGCGATCGCGTCGCTGGCCCTGCTGGGCGCGCTGGGCACCGGCCTCGCGTTCGCGCTGTACGGGGTGCTGCTCGAACGGACCGGCCCGGTGCGCGGCATGATCGGCACGTTCTTCACGCCCGTCGTGGCGGCGGTGCTGGGCGTCGCGTTCCGCGACGAGCCCCTGCGCGCGATCGCGATCGCCGGCATGGTGGTGGTGGGCGTCGGCGCGGTGATGACCTCGCGTCCCGAGCCCTGACAGGCTGCCGCCGTGGAGGGTGACGCCGAGCGCTGGGACGAGCGGTACCGGGACGCCGAGGAGGTCGCACCCGCGCCACCCGAGGCGATCGCCGCGATCGACCCGGCGCTCGTGCCGTCGTCGGGCCGGATGCTCGACCTCGCGTGCGGGCTGGGCCGCCAGGCGGTGTGGGGTGCCGAGCGTGGCTTGCAGGTCACGGCGGTCGACGTGTCGAGCGTGGCCGTCGAGCGCACCGGCCGGCTGGCCGCAGCGCACGGCGTCGACGTCGACGTGCGAGCAGCCGACCTCGACCGCCTGCTGGGCGCCCCCGACCCGGTGACCGAGCTCGACGGCCCCTACGAGCTCGTCGTGTGCCAGCGCTACCGCGACCCGAGGCTGCTGCGCCTGCTCGCCGACCTGCTCGCGCCCGGTGGCATGGCGGTGGTGACCGTGCTCTCGGTGGTGGGCGCGGCGGCGCCCGGTCCGTTCCACGCCCCGGCCGGTGAGCTCGCCGACGCCGTCGCCGTCGACGGCCGACTCGAGGTGATCCACGCCACCGAGGGCCGCGGCGAGGCCTCGGTCGTGGTGCGTCGGCGTCAGGGCACCGAGACGGTGGCCTGACCCGGGTTCGAGATCGTGATCGTGCCACCCCACGTGCACATGCACGTCGACGACGACGTCAGCGCCGGCTGGTTCCCGATCATCACGGTGGGCGAGCCGGGGGTCCACGGCGAGGTGGTGACGGGGATGCACGGCTGCGGGGTCAGCACCCCCGACGCCGCCGACGTCGCCGACGCGACCTGCGGGTTGGCCAGCGACGAGCACATCCCGAACGGCGGGATGTTGGCGTTCGGCTTGTGGTCCATGATCGTGCCGGCCAGCTGCTTGCCGGCCTGCACGGGCGACCCGGTCGGGATCACCGTGAGCACCGCGGGGGCGACGCCGAACGAGCACATGAGCTGGGCCGTGCCCACGACGAGCTGCGCCATGTGCTCCAGCGTGGGCCATCCGGCGGCGCGACGTCAACGCCGTGCGACCCGGTCTGCCCGAAGGGGCACCCGTGTCAGCGCGGACGCAGCTCGGTGCCGACGCCGGCGGTGACGAACAGCGCAGTGGCGCTGCCGGACACGTCGGCCGTGTGCCAGACACCGGGCGGGTTGACGACCGCCTCGCCGACCCGCAGCCGGACGGTGCGCACCTCGCCGTCGATCTCCTGGTGCAGGGTCATGCCACCGGCGACGCACACCACCAGCTCGTCGCCCTCGGGGTGGACCTCCCACGTGTCCCACGGCGCGGTGAACGTGTGCATCGACACGAGCCGGCCCTCGCGGCCGTCGCCGGCGGTCGTGGCGCCGTACTCCTCGTACCACGCCGGATCACCCGTGAAGGTCGGGAGCCGACGCACGACGGCACCGAGACCGAGGTGCACGGGATGCCGGGCGAGGTCGAACACGGGGTCGTCCATCTCGCGATGGTCACAGGCCCTCGCGACGTGCGCAACACTTCGACGATGCCCACCGCCCCGAAGGACGCCTCCGAGCACACCCGAGCCGCCAACGCGAGGCCGCTCCCCCGGTTCGACGACGCCGACCACGGCCGCGCCACCCGTGGGCTGATCGCACGCCACCCGACGGGCGTGATCGAGACGCCGCTCGGCGTCGTGTGGGACGTCAACCGGTACGAGTTCATCGAACCGGGATCCGCCAACCCCGACACGGTGAACCCGAGCCTCTGGCGCCAGGCCCAGCTCAACGCGGTCCACGGGCTGTTCGAGGTGGCACCCGGCGTGTGGCAGGCGCGCGGCTACGACATCTCCAACATCACCTTCGTCGAAGGCGACACCGGCTGGATCGTGATCGACCCGCTCACGGTGGAGCCCTGCGCCCGCGCCTGCCTCGAGCTGGCCAACGCCACGCTCGGTGAGCGACCGGTGGTGGCGGTGATCTACACGCACTCGCACACCGACCACTTCGGCGGCGTCCTCGGCGTCACCACCCAGGACGACGTCGACGCCGGCCGGTGCCGTGTGATCGCGCCCGAGCACTTCCTCCGCGAGACGCTGGCCGAGAACGTCATCGGCGGCGTGCAGATGACACGACGCTCGATGTACCAGTTCGGGCCGATGCTGCCCGCCGGGCCGCGCCAGCACGTCGACTGCGGGCTCGGCAAGGCGATCCCGTTCTGGATGCCCGGCCTCATCGCCCCCACCGAGGACATCACCCACACCGGGCAGGAGCTCGTGGTCGACGGGGTGCGGATCGTGTTCCAGCTCACGCCCCAGAGCGAGGCGCCGGCCGAGATGCACTTCTTCTTCCCCGATCGCGGCTGGCTGTGCGCCGCCGAGAACTGCACCCACAACATGCACAACCTCGTGCCGATCCGCGGCGCCCAGGTCCGCGACGCGCTGAGCTGGTCGAAGTACATCAACGAGTCCATCGAGCTGTTCGGCGGCGCCACCGAGGTGCTGTTCGCCTCGCACCACTGGCCGCGCTGGGGCAACGACGACGTGCTCCGCTACCTGCGGCTCCAGCGCGACCTGTACCGCTGGATCCACGACCAGACGATGCGGCACGCCAACCACGGCCTCGTCGCCACCGAGGTGGCCGAGCTGCTCACGCTGCCGCCGGAGTTCGTCGACGAGAGCCACACCACGGGGTACTACGGGCACCTCGCCCACAACGTGAAGGCCGTGTACCAGCGCTACCTCTCGTGGTACGACGGCAACCCCGCCCACCTCTGGATGCTCCCGCCGGTGGAGGCCGGTCGGCGGTACGTCGAGCTGGCAGGCGGCCCCGAGCAGCTCCTCGCCGCCGCACGCCGGGCGTTCGACGCCGGTGACTACCGGTGGGTCGCCGAGCTGGTGAACCACCTCGTGTTCGCCGACCCCACCAACGCCGACGCCCGCGAGCTCCAAGCCGACACGCTCGAGCAGCTGGGCTACCAGAGCGAGTCCGCGACGTTCCGGAACGCCTACCTGACGGGCGCGATGGAGCTGCGTCAGGGCCCCGGCGAGCGGCGCCCGGCTCGGATGCAGGGGTACCTGGCCGCGATGTCGGTGGAGATGCTGTTCGACTCGCTGGCGGTGCGGCTGCGGGCCGAGGACGTGGGCGGCCTCAGCGCGTCGGTGAACTGGACGTTCACCGACGTCGACGAGCGGTGGGTCCTCGGCCTCGAGCACCGTGCGCTCCACGCCACCCCCGGCCGCCACGACATCGACGCCGATGTCACGGTCACCACCACGCGCGCGGCGCTCGTGCGGCTCGTGACGGGGGAGGTCTCGGCCGAGGACGTGCTGGCGTCGGACGCCGCCGTGATCGACGGCGATGCGTCGGTGCTCGAGCGCATCTTCGGCCACCTCGACACATTCCTCTCGAACGCCCCCATCGTCGAGCCCTGACCTTCTCCTCCGATGCTTTCGTGATTCGGGGGTGTCGATACGACACCCCCGAATCACGAAAGCGACGAGAGGAGCGCGTGCAGGCGGGTGACGAAGCGGTCAGGGTCGACCAGGTGGGGGTAGTGGCCGACGCCGTCCCACACCTCCACCTCGGCACCGGGGATGTGCTGGTGCAGCCAGTCGGCGTAGGCGGGACCCGGGTCGATGCCGTGCAGCGACAGGTAGGGCACGACGGTCCCCGACGTCATCGCGGCGACGAGCGCGTCGAGGTCGTCGAGCTCGCTCTCGAGCACGACCGACCACACGCCGAGCACCACCTCGCGATCCGGACGGCGCAGCGACTCGATCCGCTGGGTCTCATCGGCGTCGAGGGCGCCCCGCATCGACTCGAACACGGCGCTGATCGCTGCCGCGAAGTCGGCCTCGCTCCCGCGCAGCAGCGGCTCGAGCTGGCGCAGCCCGGCCTGGAAGTCGCCGAGCGCGAGCGGCTGGTCGACGTTCATCACCGCCCGGCACGCGAACGCCCCTGCGAACGCCGTCACCACGGTGCCGCCGAGCGAGTGACCCACCAGCACCGCGTCGCCGCCGACGCCCTCGGCGTCGAGGACGGAGCGCAGATCGCTCGCGAAGGTGAGCAGGTCGTACGGCGGCGCGTGGCCCGAAGCGCCGTGGCCGCGCAGGTCGATCACGATCACGCGGTGGTCGACGGCGAGGCGCGGCACGAGCGGCGCCCACGACGCCCCGCACTCGGTGATGCCGTGCACGAGGACGAGCGGCGGCCCCTCGCCGGTCACCTCGTACGCGAGCGTCGTCCCGTCGTCGGCGGTGCAGGTCGTCATCGGCGAGGACCCTACGCCACCGTCGCAGCGGTCAGGATCGCCACTCGAGGACGGTGAAGCCGCCGAGACCGGCAGGGTCGAGCAGCGCCTCG
>JALOLG010000059.1 GCA_025456105.1 Ilumatobacteraceae bacterium
CGCTGGTCGTCACGTTCCAGCCCGGCGTCCGTGGATCGGAGCCGGTGACCGACGGCAGGCCGGCGCTCCACGAGGCGATCGCCGCCACGACGACCACGGGGGCAGCCGCAGCCGATGCACACGTGGTCGCGGTCCACCCGCCCGACGCCGGCACGATGGACCTCACCGAGGCTCGTCGGATCCTCGGTGGGGGCGCCGGCCTCGACGGCGCCGAGCGCTTCGAGCAGCTCCGGCGCGTGGCGGCGGCCCTCGACGCCTCGATGGGGGCCACCCGGGTGATCACCGACCGCTCGTGGGTGCCCCACGAGCGCCAGATCGGCACCACCGGCGTGGTGGTGTCACCGCAGCTCTACCTGGCGTTCGGCATCTCGGGCGCCGTCCAGCACACCAGCGGCCTGGGGGACCCCGCCCACGTGATCAGCGTCAACCTCGATCCGCACTGCCCGATGATGCAGCTCGCCGATCTCGCCGTCGTCGCCGACGCCAACGCCGTCCTCGACGAGCTCGAGGCGCTCCTCCCGGGGGACGAGGGTGTCTGACACCGTCGCTGACGCCGCACCCGCCGACGTCGACGTCGTCGTCGTCGGCGCCGGCCCCGCCGGCTCCTGCGCCGCCACGGTGCTCGCCCGCGCCGGCCACTCGGTGGTGCTCCTCGAGCGTGGCCCGTTCGCCGGCAGCAAGAACATGTACGGCGGCGTCGTGTACCCGCGGATCCTCGACCAGCTGCACCCGCAGTGGTGGGAGCACGCACCGGTGCAGCGCTGGGTGGTGCGGCGCTCCACCATGCTGCTCACCGACACGCAGGCGCTCACGGTCGACTTCCGCACGCAGTCGTGGGCCGCGCCGCCGTACAACGGCGCCACGGCCTACCGGCCCGACTTCGACCACTGGCTCGCCGGCCTGGCCGAGGCCGACGGCGCCCAGCTCGTGTGCGCCACCACTGCCGTCGGCCTGCTGCGCGACGAGGCCGGCAGGGTGGTGGGCGTTCGCACCGACCGGCCCGACGGCGACCTGCGGGCCCGGGTGGTCATCGCGTGCGACGGCGTCAACAGCTTCCTCGCCAAGGAGGCCGGCCTCTACACGGCCACCGACGCCGCGAACTACACGCTCGGCGTGAAGGAGACGCTCGCCCTCCCGAAGGAGGTCATCGACGAGCGCTTCGGCGTGCGCGACCGCGAGGGCGTCGACATCGAGATCCTCGGCGGCACCGGCGGCGTCAACGGCGGCGGCTTCGTCTACACGAACCTCGACACCCTCGGCGTCGGTGTGGTGCTCAAGCTCCCGGCGCTGGCGGCCCAGTCGGCCCGACCCGAGCAGATCATCGCGGGCCTCAAGGAGCACCCGGCCATCGCTCCCCTCGTCGAGGGCGGCGAGATCAAGGAGTACTCCGCGCACCTGATCCCGGAGGCCGGGCGATCGATGATGCCCACGCTCGCCACCGACGGGATGCTCGTGGCCGGCGACGCCGCAGCGATGTGCCTCGCCGCCGGCATCTGGCTCGAGGGCGTGAACTTCGCCATGGCCAGCGGGATCGCCGCCGGCGAGGCGGCCAGCGAGGCCCTGCGCCGGGGCGACGTCAGCACCGCCGGCTTGGCGGGCTACGAGCGCCGGCTCCACGATTCGTTCGTGCTGCGCGACCACGAGAAGCTGCGCCGGGCCCCGGCACTGGTGCTCTCCGACCGCGTGCAGCACCAGTACCCGCAGTTCGTCGCCGACGTCGTCGAGCGGATGTTCCGCGTCGACAACCCGGCGGCCAAGCCCGGGCTCAACCGCATCGTGCGCGAGGAGCGCAAGCGGTCGGGGTTGCGCTGGCGCGACCTGCTGCGCGACGCGATCGACGGAGCGAGGACGTTCGGATGAGCGGCGACCCGATCGGGCGCGTGCGGTGGAGCAGCGCGCACTCGAACATCCGGTCCGAGTGGCCGGAGGTGTCGTTCGAGGACCGCATCGGCACCACGCGGTTCGACGTGCACGAGCGGGCCCACATCGTCGTCGACGGCGCCGTGTGCGCCGACTGCTCCACCCGCGAGTGCGTCGTGGCGTGCCCGGCGAAGCTGTTCGTGCCGACGGCCGACGGCGGGATCCTGTTCAACTACGAGCAGTGCTTCGAGTGCGGCACGTGCTACCTCGTCTGCAACCGTGAGGGCGCCATCACCTGGACCTACCCCGAGGGTGGCCACGGCGTGGTGTTCCGGCGGACGTGAGCCATCGTGGTCAGCGGGTCATGGTCAGCGGGTCGTGGTGAGCAGGCGGTGGTGAGCCGATGATCGCCGTGTGCTGGAAGTGGGTCGCGCTCGACGACGACGTCCGGTGGGCCGGGGTGTCCGAGGCCGACCGCGCCGCGCTCGAGGTGGCGCTGCGGCTCGCATCGGCGCACGACGACGTCGTGCTCGTGGTGTCGCTCGGCCCCAGCGAGGCCGAGATCGGGCTGCGCCAGGCCCTCGCCGCCGGCGCGCACGAGGTGCTGCGGATCGACGCCTCCACCGAGCTCACCAGCCGCGCCGCGGCCGAGACACTCGCCATCGAGATCGCAGCCTCCGGACCCGTGCGGTGGGTCGTCTGCGGCGACTACTCCCCCGACCGCGGCTCGGGATCGGTGCCTGCGTTCCTGGCCGCCGAGCTGGGCGTCGCACAGGCGCTCGGACTCGTGCAGGTCGACGTCGCCGGCCCGGGCATCACGGCCCGCCGCCGGCTCGACGGCGGCCGCCGCGAGGAGCTCGCCATCGACGCCCCGGCCGTGATCTCGGTCGAGGGCTCGATCGCCTCGCTGCGGCGGGCACCGCTCGCCCGTGAGATGGCCGCCAAGGCGGCACCCGTGACCGTGCGTCCCGGCCCCGCGGGCCCGCTCGACGACGACGCGCTGGTGGCGCCGTTCCGGCCGAGGCCCCGCGTGATGCCGGCACCGGCGGGCGACGACGCCCTCGCGCGCGTGCGGTCGCTGGTGCAGCCGACGGCTGCGGCGGGACGCAGCGAGACGGTCGTGGCAGATCCGCCCGAGGCGGCGCAGCGGATCGTCGCCGCGCTGCGTGCGTGGGGCTACCTCGCCGACCCGGGCACGATCAGCCCGGCCTCGTAGGCGAGCACGATCGCGGCGGCGCGATCGCGCGCGCCGAGCTTGGCGAAGATCGACGAGATGTGGCCCTTGACCGTCCGCTCGCTGACGTAGAGCCCCGCGGCGATCTCGAGGTTCGTGGCGCCGCGCGCCATCAGCACGAGCACCTCGCGCTCCCGGTCGGAGAGCCGATCGAGCGCGGCACCTGGAGTCCGCGCCCCGGCACCCGCGCGGCGCAGCACGTCGAGCAGCCGCGGCGTCACACGTGGGTCGAGCCACGACCCACCTGCGGCGACCGCTCGCACCGCGGCCACCAGGTCGTCGGCACCGGCATCCTTCAGCACGAAGCCCGCCGCGCCGGCGTGCACCGCGCCCCACACCACCTCGTCGTCGTCGAAGGTCGTCAGGATCAGCACCGGTGGGCCGTCCGCGTCACGGATGCGGCGGGTCGCCTCCAACCCGTCCATCACCGGCATGCGCACGTCCATCAGGACCACGTCGGGCCGGACGGCGAGGGCCGCATGGACCCCGAGCTCGCCGTTGGCGGCCTCGGAGGCCACGACCAGCCCCGGCTCGCTCGACAGGATGACGGCGAGGCCGGACCGCACCAGCTGCTGGTCGTCGACGAGCAGCACCCGGAGCGCCGGGGCCGACCCGGTGGTCATGGTGCGACCGCGTCGGACGAGGTCCGCCCCGCGAGCAGGCGGGGCCGCAGTGGCAGCCGAGCCACCACGACCCAGCCGCCGTCGGCGGCCGGTCCGGCTTCCAGCCGCCCCCCGAGGGCCCGGACGCGCTCGCCCATGCCGCGCAACCCGAGGCCCGTCCGCGACGCGTCGGCCGGTGCGGCACGACCCGGGCCGTTCCTCACCTCGATCACCAGCGACCCGTCGCCCGTCGCCTCGACGGTGACGGCGACCGGAGCACCGGCGGCGTGACGAACGGCGTTCGAGAGCGCCTCTTGCACCACCCGATAGGCGACCAGCCCAGTGGTGGCATCGACCGTCGCGCCGACCACGTCGATCGAGGCGGTGATGACGACGCCGCCGGCCCGGAGGCGGTCGACGAGCGGCCCGAGATCGTCGAGCCCGGGGTCGGCACCCTCCCCGCCGGCGCGGAGCACGCCCACCACCCCACGGATCTGGTCGAGCGATTCACGGCCGACCTGCTCCGCCCGCTCGAGCGCCTCGGCAGCGCCCGCGGGGTCGGTGGCGAGGAGGCGGCGAGCGCCGGTGAGGTGCAGCACCACCACGGTGAGCGAGTGCGCCACGATGTCGTGCACCTCGCGAGCGATGCGCTCGCGCTCGGCACCGGCCGCGTGCTCGGCCTGCAGGGCGCTCATGGCGGCGAGCTCGGCCGTCATGACCTCCTGGCGCCGCAGCAGCAGGCCCGACAGGGCCGAGATGCCGATGCCGCCGAGGAAGTACACGAGGCCCGTCTCGTGGGCCGTCCCGAGGTCGACGGCATGGACGACGATCGCGGCCGACGCGGCGACCAGCGTCGCGACGATCACGGGCGTCTCGCCCGTGCGCATCACCCAGACCACGAGCACCATCGCGGGGAACATGCCACCCGGGTTCTCGGCGACGACCACGACGAGCCAGACGCCGGCCAGGCCGAGCGCCATGAACCATCCGAGCGACAGGGGCCGGCCGGCGAGCTGGAGCGCCCACGGGACGAGGCCGAGCAGCGCTCCGGCGACCGAGATCACCCCCAGTGAGTCGCGGTCGCCGAGCACCGCCACCAGCGCGGCGCCGACGGCGGCCAGCGTCATCACCACGTCCATCGAGGGTCCCCCGACCCGGGACACGCGGTCACCCATGAGCTCACCCTACGCAGGGCGTGTGGCATCGGACACGGGACCACGGTCCGGTTGCCGCCGGCCCGTGGGACCGCTGCGATCGGGGCCGGCGTCCGATGTGGCGCATCGACGCCCCGGCGCACGATCGGTGCATGCTCACCAAGCTCGGTCACCTCACCGTCCGACGGCGCCGCTGGGTGCTGTCGCTCACCGTCCTCTTCGTCGTCCTGGCCGGTGCGGTCGGTGGCGGCGCGTTCGGCGTCCTGCGGGACGGCGGGTTCGATGACCCGGCGTCGGAGAGCGTCCGGGCGCAGGAGCTGCTCGACGAGGCCGGCGTCGCGGGCGAGCCCGAGGTGGTGCTGGTCGTGCGTGCCGACGACGGTGACGTCGAGAGCGGTGCCTCGGCAGCCGCGGCGGCCGGCCTCGTCGCGGCGCTGCGGAGCGTCGAGGGCGTCGAGGCGGTGACGTCGTACTGGGAGCTCGGCTCGCCGCCCCCGCTGCGCAGCGCCGACAGCGGCGCAGCGCTCGTGCTCGTCGACACCTCCGCCGACGAGGTCGCGGCGGAGGAGGCCCTCGGCGGCATCCGGTCGGTCGTCGCCGACGCCGAGGCGCTCACGGTCGAGGTCGGTGGACGAGACGCGATCTTCGACGACATCGGCTCGACGATCGAGAGCGACCTCGGCCGGGCCGAGCTGATCGCGATCCCGATCACGCTGCTGCTGCTGGTGGTGGTGTTCGGCGGCCTGGTGGCCGCCTCGCTCCCGTTGCTCGTCGGCATCCTCGCCGTGATGGGGACGTTCCTGTCGCTGTTCCTCATCGGCTCCGTCACCGACGTGTCGATCTACGCCATCAACCTCACGACCGCCCTCGGGCTCGGACTCGCCATCGACTACAGCCTCTTCGTCGTGTCCCGGTACCGGGAGGAGCTGCGGGCCGGTCGCTCGGTGGAGGACGCCGTGGTCCGCACGGTGGAGACCGCCGGTCGCACGGTGCTCGTGAGCGCGCTGACGGTCGCAGTGTCGCTGTCGGCTCTGCTGGTGTTCCCGCAGTACTTCCTCCGCTCCTTCGCCTACGCAGGCGTGGCCGTGGTGGTGCTCGCCATGGCGGCGACGCTCATCACCCTCCCGTCGCTGCTCGCCGTCATCGGCCATCGCATCGACCGCTTGCGGATCCTGCCCGCGCGGCCCGAGCGCCCGGTGGAGCAGGGCTTCTGGTACCGCAACACGGTGCGCATCATGCGCCGGCCCGTGCCGGTCGCGATCGGCGTGACGGCGATCCTGCTCCTGCTCGGCGCGCCGTTCCTGCGGGTGGAGTTCGGCTCGCCCGACGACCGGGTGCTCACCACCTCGGCCGAGTCGCGGGTCGCGTCGGAGTCGCTGCGCTCGGAGTTCGAGGGCAATGCGGCCTCGGCCTTCCCCGTCGTGCTGCCGGCCACGACCGATCAGGCGGTGATCGACGGCGTCGCCACCGCAGTCGCCAGCCTCGAGGGTGTCGCCCGCGTCGAGCCGGCCACCCTCTCCGATGGCGCGGCGTGGCTGTCGGTGGTGCCGTCGGTCGAGCCGATGTCGAGCGAGGGCGAGCGGCTCGTGCAGCAGATCCGCGACCTCGACGCACCGACCGAGCTCGTGGTCGGGGGCGAGACCGCCAGCCTGATGGACACCCGGTCGTCGATCGCCGACCGGCTGCCGCTCGCGATCGGCTTCATCGTGCTCGCGACGTTCGTGCTGCTGTTCCTCCTGTCGGGCAGCGTGCTCGTGCCGGTGAAGGCCCTCGTGCTCAACACCCTCAGCCTCACCGCGACCTTCGGGGCGATGGTGTGGATCTTCCAGGACGGGAACCTGTCGGGGCTCCTCGACTTCACGGCCACCGGCGCGATCGACACGTCGATGCCGATCCTCATGTTCTGCATCGCCTTCGGCCTCTCGATGGACTACGAGGTGTTCCTGCTCTCGCGGATCAAGGAGGAGCACGATCGGGGCGAGTCGAACGACCGGGCGGTCGCGCTCGGACTCGAGCGCACGGGCCGCATCGTCACAGCGGCGGCGATGCTGCTGTCGGTCACGTTCTTCGCCTTCGGCACCTCCGACGTCAGCTTCATCAAGATGTTCGGCATCGGTCTGGCGATCGCCGTGCTCATGGACGCCTTCGTCGTGCGAGGCACGCTGGTGCCGGCGTTCATGAAGCTGGCAGGCGACGCCAACTGGTGGGCGCCGGCCCCCCTGCGCCGCTTCCACGACCGCTTCGGGCTCCGGGAGAGCGAGGCGGTCCCGCCGGCACCACCGGCCGACCCCGACGTGCCGCTCGAGGATCGGCCGCTCGTGTCGTCGGGCATCTCGGGTGTCTGACACGTGTCAGACACCCGAGGGGTCCGCCCGGCGTAGTGTCCGCACCCGTGACCGACGTGACCGAGGTGACCGACACCGACGAGGCTCCCAGCGCTCCACCGTCCCGATCCCGAACGCGATCGACGTTCGCCGGCATCGCCGGGGTGCTCGCCGTCCTCACGTTCGTGCTGGGCGTCCTCGGGTTCTGGACCAAGACGGCCATCCTCGACACCGACCGCTTCGAGTCGTACGTCACCGACGTGCTCGAGCAGCCGCAGGTCACCGAGGCCCTGGCGACCTACGTGGTCGAGCAGACCGAGCAGGTGGTGCAGCTGGAGACCCGCATCGAGGAGGCGCTGCCACCGCGCGTGGTGTCGCTGCTCGG
>JALOLG010000060.1 GCA_025456105.1 Ilumatobacteraceae bacterium
GCGTCCGCTCGCTCCCGTGGGGTTCTGCAGCACGAAGTCGGTGATCGAGAGCACCTGGCCGTCGGGCACTGGTGCGGCCGCGGCCGACTGCGTGGCGCCGGGCGCGGCACCGACCTCGAGGCGGAAGTCGGTGGGCGTGCCGAGCGGGAACAGCTCCTCGGTGCCGCCCTCCACCGTGGTGGGCGGCGCCACCGTGGTGTCGGGCACCAGGGTGGTGGTCGTGGTGGCCACGCCGGGCTCGGTGGTCTCGACCGCCGGCTCGGTGGTGGCCGGGGCGCCACCGCCACCTCCGCCGGCCGGCGGGATGCCCGCTTCGTCGAGGCGCTGCTCGATCTCGGCCACGCTCGACTGGACCGCTGCCACCTCCTCGGCGGCGGAGTCGCGCGCCGTCGACTCGATCGACGGCTTCAGCAGGGTCCACCAGAGGACGAGCAGCAGGATGAGCAGCGCGAGCAGCGCCAGCAGCGCCTTCCAGAACCACTTCGGCAGCTTCGGCTCCTGGAGGAAGACGCCGTCGACGGCGATCGGCTCCTTGCCCTCCTCGTTGAGCACCACCTGGAAGGGCTTGCGGACCGGCTGGCCGCGCCAGAACGTCTCGTTGGGCCGGACCACGACCTCGACGAAGCCGGCCTGGCCCGGCTCGACCGTGACCGACCCGGGCTTGACCTCGAAGCTCAGCAGCCCGTCGGGGTCGTACGGCGCGATCGCCGGCGCCATCGTGGTGTTGCCGGTGTTGTCGATGGCGAGCTGGTGCTCGCCCTTGCGGCTGCCCGACGACATGCGCGGCATCAGCTCGGCGCCGCGGCCGTCGAAGCCACCGACGTGGAGGGTGCCCTCCTCGACGTAGGAGCCCTCCGGATCCTCCTGCGAGCTCACCTTCACGGCGAAGGGGATCGCCCCCGACTTCGCCGTGCTGTCGCGAGGCGCGCGGATGACGATCTCGACCGTCTCCTCGGCGCTCGGGAACAGCGAGAGCTGCGGTGGCTCGAACGAGAACCACGCCGCGGCCTCACCGATGGGCTCGAACGTGAACTGGTCGACGACCGTGCCGGTGTTGCGCACGGTCATCCGCAGGCGGTCCTCGCCGCCGGGGGTGACCGAGACCTGGGACGACTCGAAGGACGCGCTGGCTCCCATGGGGCCAGACACTAGGCACAACGGAGGGTCGCGCCGGACCAAACACGTTGCCCGTTGAGGCGGCGTTGAGCGCGCGTTGAGGGCAGCCGTGTTGGCTCGATCGGGTGACCACTCGCATCTCCACCTTCGTGTACGGCGACGATCCGATCTCCCAGGCCGGCGTCGCCGCCCAGCTCCGAGGTCAACCCGACGTCGACGTCGTCGACGAGCGTCGGATCGACGACGCCGAGGTCGCGGTCGTCGTCGTCGAGGCGATCGACGAGCACGCCGCCCGCACCGTGCGGGCGGTGCAGCGCAACCAGTGCCCGCGGGTGGTGCTGGTGGCCACCCACCTCGACGACGCGGCCCTCCTGCTCGCCGTGGAGTGCGGGGCCTCGGCCGTGCTGCGGCGTCGTGAGGCGAACTCCGACACCCTCGTTCGCGCGGTCGTCTCGGCGGCACGCGGCGACGGCATGCTGGCCCCCGACCTGCTGGGTCGCCTCCTCCAGCAGATGAGCCACCTCCAGCGCGACGTGCTGGCGCCCCGCGGCCTCGGGCCGTCGGGGCTCTCCGACCGGGAGGTGCGGGTGCTGCGCCTCCTCGCCGACGGCTACGACACGTCGCACATCGCCGCCGAGATGGCCTACAGCGAGCGCACCATCAAGAACATCATCCGCGACGTCACGACGCGGCTGAACCTGCGGAACCGCTCGCACGCGGTGGCGTACGCCGTCAAGGCCGGGCTGGTGTAGCCATGATCCACGACCTCGACTCATCGCTGCGTGCGCTCATCGAGCGCGACGTGCTCAGCGGGGGCGGCATCGAGATCAGCTTCGAGAGCCCCAACAAGGAGTGGGTGAGCAAGCTCACCGGGCCCACCATCGACGTGTTCCTGTACGACATCCGCGAGGACCTGTCGCGCCGCGACGTCTTCTTCGAGGAGATCCGCGACGAGTCGGGGACGGTCGTCGAGCGCCGGCAGCCGCCGCGCCGGTTCCGGCTCGCCTACCTCCTCACCGCCTGGGCCAAGCGCCCGGAGGACGAGCACCGCATGCTCTCGTCGCTGCTCGGGTGCTTCATCCGCTCCGAGATGCTGCCCGAGGACGTGCTCGTCGGCTCGCTCGCCGACTGCGGCCGCCCGATCCTCACCCAGATCGCCATCGCGAACGACGAGGACGCCGCGTACTCCCAGGTCTGGTCGGCGCTCGGCGGCGAGCTCAAGCCGGCGCTCAACCTGGCCGTCACGGCGCCGTTCGACGTCTCGCGGTCGGTGCCCGTGGGCCCGCCGGTCACCGAGGAGCCACGGATCACGGTCGGTCGGCCCGACTCCGACGAGACCGAGCAGCCGCGCCGGCGGCGCAAGGGCGCCGAGCCGCCGGCCGAGGCCGAGCTCGTGGCCGTCGACACGGTGCGCGGCGGCACCGAGGACGGCCCCGGCCGCGTCTTGCACGTCCGCCATCTCCCGCGCCGGCCATGACGGGGGTCCCGTGAGCCCTGACGTCGAGCGCCGACAGGCGACGCTCGACCGTCTCGAGGTGCTGCACGGCGCGATCCGCGCTGCGGTGCGGGGCGAGCCGGGGAGCGACCCGTTCCGCGGGCTGTACGTCTCGCGCGACCATGCCGCCGAGCTGGCCGAGGCGGGTCGGTCGGCGCCCGTGCTGGACGCTCCGTCGGTGATCCCGGCGCCGCTCGCCGAGCTGGCCCGTCGAGCCGGCATCGATGCCGTCGAGGTCGACGTGCTGCTCCTCGCAGCTGCACCCGACCTCGATCCGCGCTACGAGCAGCTCTACGGCTTCTTGCACGACGACGTCACGCGTCGGCGGCTCTCGATCGGCCTCGCGCTGCGGCTCACCGGCTCCGACGTGACCGATCCCGTCGGCCGGCGCCGCTTCGACCCGGAGGCACCGCTGCGGCGGCATCGCCTCGTCGAGGTCGACGACGGCGACCGTCCCTTCGCGACGCGCGCGATGCGGGTGCCCGACCGGGTCGTGGCCGCGCTCTTGGGCGACGACGCGCCCGCGCACCCCGACCTCCGTGTGATCGACACCGTCGACGTCGAGGGCTCCGACTGGGTCGATGCGCTCGCGACGTCGATCGCGGCAGGCGTCCCGCTCGTGCACGTGGCCGACCGGCCCGAGGGCACGGCCGCGGCGCTCGCCGCGTCCGCGATCGTGTCGGCCGTCGGTCGGGTCGTCGTCGCCGAGCTGGGTCGTGACGCGAGCGGCCACGCTGCGCTGGTCGCCGAGGCCGTGCGCGAGGCGATGCTGGCCGATGCCGGTCTCGTGATCGGTCCGGCCGAGCACCTCGTCGCCGTCGACGCACGCCTGCTCGACCGCCTCGCCGACCTGCACCTGCCCGTCGTCGTGGTGGGCCGGCGGCGATGGGACCCCGACTGGGCCCGTCGTGTGCCGCTCACCCTGCAGGCACCGGCGCTCGAGGAGCACCAGCGAGCCGCGCGGTGGCGCCGTGCGCTCGGACCCTCGGAGCTCGGCGCGTCCGAGCTCGACCCCGCCGCGGTCACCGCCGCGTTCCGACTCGGCCCCGAGCGCATCGACCGTGCGGCGAGCGCAGCGGCGCTCGCTGCGCGCCACCGTCGCGAGCCGCTCGGCGCCGACGACCTCCACGTCGGTGCCCGGCTGCAGAACTCGGCCGGGCTGCAGCGACTCGCGCAGCGCATCGAGCCCAGCGCACGCTGGTCCGACGTGGTGCTCCCCCCGATGGTGCTGGCGTCGCTGCACGAGCTGGCCGCGCGGGTGCAGCACCGCCCGGTGGTGCTCGACGACTGGGGCATGCGCCGCGGCGGTGGGCGCGGCGACGGCATCACCGCCCTGTTCGCGGGGCCGAGCGGCACCGGCAAGACCCTGTGCGCCGAGGTGGTGGCGGGCGAGCTCGGCCTCGACCTCCACACCGTCGACCTCGCGACGGTCGTCGACAAGTACATCGGCGAGACCGAGAAGAACCTCGACCGCATCTTCGACGAGGCCGAGCAGGTGAACACGGTGCTCTTCTTCGACGAGGCCGACGCGCTCTTCGGCAAGCGCAGCGAGGTGAAGGACGCACGCGACCGCTACGCCAACGTCGAGGTCGCCTACCTGCTGCAGCGGATGGAGCGCTTCGACGGCCTCGCGGTGCTCGCCACCAACCTGCGCCTCAACATGGACGACGCGTTCGCTCGCCGGCTCGATCTCGTCATCGACTTCCCGCAGCCCGAGGCGCCGGAGCGCCTGCGGCTGTGGCGCCACCTCATCGGGCCGAAGGTGCCGCTCGACCACACCGTCGACCTCGAGTTCCTCGCCGATGCCTTCGACCTCGCAGGCGGCAACATCCGCAACGTCGCGGTCACCGCTGCGTACCTGGCCGCCGACGCCGGCCGTGCCGTCTCGATGGTCGACCTCGTCCGGGGCGTCGCGCGCGAGTACCGCAAGCTCGGCCGGCTGTGCCTGCCCCACGAGTTCGGACCGTGGCACTCGGCCCTCGACGAGAGCGACCGGCTGCCCGACGAGGCAGCCACGGCTTCGTTGCCCGAAGGGGAAGCCACGGCTTCCCACGTGACGGGCCGAGCGGCGGCGACCGCCCCGGCCCGCCCGGGCAACGATCACGACGACCAGGTGTCGACATAGGAGGAAGCAATGCCCCAGTACCTCTCACCAGGGGTCTACGTGGAAGAGGTCGAGGCGGGTTCCCGCCCGATCGAAGGTGTGGCCACCTCGGTGGCCGCGTTCGTGGGACTCGCCAAGTCGGGCCCCGTGAACACGCCCACGCTCGTGACCAACTGGACCCAGTTCACGCAGACGTTCGGCGACTACATGGAGGGCTCGTACCTCGCCCACTCGGTGTACGGCTTCTTCAACAACGGTGGCGGGTCGGCCTACATCGTGCGCGTCGGCGCCGACGGTGACGGTGACGGGGGTGGGCCGCAGCAGGCCGCCGCTCGGGCCGAGCTGCCGGCCGGCGACGAGCCGTCGGGGTACACGGTGCGCGCCAAGGAGCTCGGCGCCGGCGGCAACGGCCTGCGGGTCGAGGTGCAGGACGCGTCGGAGGGCGGCGAGGGTGGCGACACCTTCAAGCTGGTCGTGAAGCGCGGCGACCAGGAGCTCGAGTCGTTCGACAACCTCACCACGGGCAAGGGCCGCCAGAACGCGGTGACCGTGGTGAACGCGCAGTCGCAGCTGGTGCAGCTCGAGGAGACGACGGCACGCGGGCAGGTCGCCCGTCGGCCACCGTCGGGCACCACGATGGATCTCAGCGGTGGCGGCGAGGTCGCCGCGCTGCCGGCGCGCATCGGCGCGGAGGACTACGTGGGCGACGCCGCCCAGCGCACCGGCTTCGCCGGCCTCGAGGCGGTCGAGGAGATCACGATGCTGTCGGTGCCCGACCTCATGGCGGCGTACCAGCAGGGGCTCATCGACCTCGAGGGCGTGCAGGCCGTGCAGACGGCCATGATCAGCCACTGCGAGCTCATGGGCGACCGCCTCGCCATCCTCGATCCGCCTCCCGGCCTCAACGCCCAGCAGGTCAAGGAGTGGCGCGTCGAGAAGGCCGGCTACGACTCGAAGCAGGCCGCGCTCTACTGGCCGTGGGTCAAGGTGCTCGACCCCTCGTCGGGGCAGAACGTCTTCGTGCCGCCGTCGGGCCACATGGCCGGCATCTGGTCGCGCAGCGACGCCACGCGCGGTGTGCACAAGGCACCCGCCAACGAGGTGGTGCGCGGCGCCCTGGCGATCGAGACCAACATCACCCGCGCCGAGCACGACCTGCTCAACCCCAACGGCGTCAACGCGATCCGGGCGTTCCCCGGCCGTGGCATCCGGGTGTGGGGTGCTCGCACGCTGTCGTCCGATCCGGCCTGGCGCTACATCAACGTCCGGCGGCTCTTCAACTTCATCGAGGAGTCGATCATGAACGGCACCCAGTGGGTGGTGTTCGAGCCGAACGACTTCGACCTGTGGCAGCGGATCCGTCGCACCATCTCGGCGTTCCTCGTGATGCAGTGGCGCGACGGTGCGCTCTTCGGCCAGACCCCGGCCGAGGCGTTCTACGTGAAGTGCGACTCCGAGACCAACCCGGCCGAGGCGATCGACGCCGGGCAGGTCACCTGCGAGATCGGCATCGCCCCGGTGAAGCCGGCCGAGTTCGTCATCTTCCGTCTCGCCCAGTTCTCGGGCGGCACGGCCATCAGCGAGTGACCCGCACGGACCAGGACTGAAAGGAAGGACACGACATGCCCATCGGTGAAGACGCCATCGCCGGCTACACGTTCAAGATCGAGATCGACGGCCAGGTGATCGCGCAGTTCAAGGAGGTCAGCGGCCTCTCGTCGGAGGTCGGCGTGATCGAGCATCGCGAGAACAACCTCTCCGGCAAGGAGGTCATCAAGAAGCTCCCCGGCCAGAAGAAGTGGGGCGACATCACCTTGAAGCGCGGCAAGACCGACAACAAGGTGATCTGGGAGTGGCACAAGCTGGTCATGGAGGGCAAGATCGACGAGGCCCGCAAGAACGGCTCGATCGTGCTGTACGACTACGCGATGGGCGAGATGGCCCGGTACAACTTCGTCAACGCGTGGCCGTCGAAGGCCTCCATCGGCAGCTTGCAGGCGGGTGGCACCGACGTCCTCATGGAAGAGGTGACCCTCGTCCACGAGGGCATCGAGCTGGCCTGACGTGAGCGCCACCGCCACCTCACTGCAGACGGAGTACGCGTTCGTCCTCCCGCGTGGGTACGTGTCCGACGACGGCACGGTCCACCGGGAGGGCGTGATGCGCCTCGCCACCGCGCGCGACGAGATCCTGCCCCTGCGGGATCCACGGGTGCGCG
The DNA here is from genome assembly GCA_025456105.1 of Ilumatobacteraceae bacterium. Taxonomy (GTDB): domain Bacteria; phylum Actinomycetota; class Acidimicrobiia; order Acidimicrobiales; family Ilumatobacteraceae. The sequence continues at coordinate 6,934 of JALOLG010000060.1, forward strand.
AGAACGAGGCCTACCTCTCGGTGGTCCTGCTGGCACGGGTGATCGTTCGCCTCGGCACGATCACCGACGTGCACGCGGGGGTGGTGGAGACGCTGTTCGCGGCCGACCTCGCGTTCTTGCAGGACCTCTACCGCCGGATCAACCAGGAGGGTCACACCCTCGCGGCCGTCACCTGCCCCTCGTGCGGGCACGACTTCCAGGTCGATGTGGCCGGTGATGCACCGGGGGGATCGTGACGTACGCAGCCGACGCCTTGTACGAGGAGGTTGCGTACGTGGCCTACCACCTGCACTGGGACCTCGACACCCTGCTCGATCTCGAGCACCCGCTGCGCCGACGCTTCGTGGCCGAGGTGGGAGCGATCAACCAGCGGATCAACGCCGGGGGGTGACACCACCGTGCCCATCTGGCCGTTCCGTCGACGCCGTCGGGAGGCGACCACCGACCGGGTGACCGCGCCCGCGGTCGCGCCCGCGCGCACGCCGACGCGCCCGGTCGACGAGTGGCGCTCGCTGCCACCGATCCCCACGTCCGGTCGGCTCGAGCTCACCGCGCCCGTGCAGCGGCTGAGCGACGGCATCACACCGCACCGTCCGACGAGCGTGGCGTCCGAGCCGATG
>JALOLG010000444.1:0-1541 GCA_025456105.1 Ilumatobacteraceae bacterium
CACGATCGCATCGGCGTGCGGCGCCACCTCGGCGCGCAGGTGCGACGGCGGCGGGTTGGTCCACACCGACAGCGCGTCCCAGCCGCCGAGCTCGATCGGGCCGAGCTGGGGGTGGTCGAAGGGGTACCAGTCGACGTAGCCGTCGGGATGGTGCTCGTCGCACCAGCGCAGCACGGCGAGCAGCTCGGCGGCGGACGGGCCCGTGTACCAGAAGTGGTTCGACTGCTTGGAGCCGGTGGCGGCGAGCACGACGTCCCAGAACTCGGTCGTCCACGCGATCACCCCGAGGTGGTCGTACATCCAGTCGTCGGCAGCGCCGCTCAGCGGCTCGGACTGGTCCCACGTGAAGTCCTCGTAGACCGAGTGGACCGGGTAGCCGGTGAGGGCCGTGGCGCGCTCACCGATCTGCCGGAAGAGCCACACGTCCATCGGCGGGAGCTTGCTGTCGGGCTGGGTCGACGACGGCCGCAGCAGCACCCCGGCGGCCGTGTGGAGCGCGTGGTAGCCGCAGATGTTCGGCCGAGCCACGATCGCGCGCACGAGCGAGTCGACCTCGGGTTCGCTCAGCGGGTGATCGCCGCTGCCCCGAACCGAGGTGCCCCACCCGGACGGGAAGTTGCGGTTGAGGTCGAGCCGCTCGGGCGAACCCGGCTGGGGAACGGTGAACCCGTCGTGGTCGGTGACCGAGCCCTCCATCAGCAGCCGGTAGCGCGTGGTGCCGACAGGCGCGCCCTCGGCCGGCACCGGCACCAGCAACCGTGCATCCTCCGCGTGGGGCATCCACCAGCCGTTCGGGTCGGGGATGCGCATGTCGAGGATGCGGCCGTCGCCGTCGACGTCCTCCACGTAGTGACCCGGCCAGCGGTGGCCGTCGCGCCACGGCCACGGCCGCACGCTCGAGCGCCGGAAGCGGGGTCGGTCGGCGAGCGCCCACTCCGCACCGTCGGGGTTCACGCGCGGCACCACGTAGAACGTGCGGGTTCGCAGCGCGTCGACGATCGCATCGTCACCGTCGGCGAAGCCGGTCACGAGTCGGTGCAGCAGGAAGCACGCTGCGACCGTCGCGGTGAGCTCGGTGGCGTGGATCGACGCGTCGACCCAGTGCGCCGGCTTGGTCGCGTGCCCGCCCGTCGCGCTGTCGGTGACCGTCACGAGCCACAGGTCGCGACCCTCGTACGAGCGACCGTACGACTCGACGGTCACCAGCTCGGGGTGGTCGGCAGCGACGCCGTGCAGCCACGCCGTGAGCTCGTCGTACCGGAGGAAGCGGTCGAAGTCGTACGTCGGGGCGGCCACGACCGGACCCTACCCACGGCGGCGGGGGCGGCCGTTCGGTACGGTGCGGCACGTGACCGGCACGCTCGTCCTCCTCCGCCACGGTCAGTCGACCTGGAACTCCGCGAACCTGTTCACCGGGTGGCACGACGTGCCCCTCACCGAGCTCGGCGAGTCCGAGGCCCGCGCCGCCGGCCGCACGATGGCCGAGGCCGGACTCCGCTTCCACACGTCGCACACGTCGCTGCTCACCTTCGTGATGCTGG
>JALOLG010000444.1:1562-3976 GCA_025456105.1 Ilumatobacteraceae bacterium
TCGACAAGAAGGCCACCACCGAGCGCCACGGCGCCGAGCAGACCCACCGGTGGCGCCGCAGCTACGACGTGCCGCCGCCGCCCGTCGAGCTCGACCACCCGGAGCACCCGGCGAGCGACCCCCGCTACGCGGGCCTGCCGCGCGACGTCCTGCCCGCGAGCGAGTGCCTCCGCGACGTCGTCGTGCGCGTCCTGCCGTACTGGTACGACTCGATCGCACCCCAGCTGCTCGCGGGCCTCGACGTCCTCGTCACCGCGCACGGCAACTCGCTGCGGGCGCTCCTCAAGCACCTCGAGGACGTGAGCGATGCCGACATCGCCGACATCAACATCCCCACCGGGGTGCCGCGCCGCTACACGTTCGACGCGCACCTCGCGGTCACGTCGGCGGAGTACCTCGGCGACGCCGCGGCGATCGCGGCGGCCGCCGACGCGGTCGCCCGCCAAGCCGGCACCTGAGGGTGCAGCGGGTGCGCGTCGCCCCGCTGAACGATCGGTGCGTCGCGTGCGGCTATGGTGCGCCGCCATGGCGAGCAAGTCAGCACGGTTGGAGCACCTCGCGAGCGTCCCGCTCTTCAGCGGCTGCACTCGCAAGGAGCTGGAGAAGGTCGCGAAGGCGAGCGACGAGATCACGATGACCGCCGGCAGCGTCATCGTCGATCAGGGCCAGACCGGTCGCGAGGCCTTCGTGGTCCTCGAGGGCGAGGTCGCCGTCAAGCGCGGTGGCCGCAAGATCGCCACGCTCGGCCCGGGCACCGTCGTCGGTGAGCTGTCGCTGCTCGACCACGGGCCCCGCACGGCCACGGTCGTGTGCGAGACCGACTGCGAGCTGCTCGTGATCGACCAGCGCCACTTCCGCGCCGTGCTCGAGGACGTGCCCACGATGGCCACCAAGCTGCTCGCCTCGCTCGCCGGCCGCATCCGCGATCTCGACCGCCAGTACTACGGCTGACGTCACACCGTCGCGGGGCGTCGCCGAAAAGGGTCGCCCTGCGGGGTGCGACTAGCGTGGCGCCCGTCATGAGCAGCCACGCCTCCTCCTCCGACACGTCGAACACGGAGTCGGGTCCGAAGCGGATCCGCCCGCACCAGCTGGTGCTCGTGTTCGGCTGCGCCATGGGCGCGTTCATCCTGGTGTCGGGCATCCTGCCCCAGATCACCGGGTGGAAGAACGAGAACGCGATCCACCGCGAGGTGTTCGACAACATCCCCGGGCCACTGCAGCTCGCCTTCTACACGGTGATCCCGGTGCTGGTGATCTGGTCGGCGATCCAGTTCTCGTACCGCATGCGCAACTGGGAGCGCGGTGCGCCCGACAACCGGCGCACCACGGCCCGCAACGCCAAGCGCCGCCTCGCCGACTTCCGTGCCGGCGTGTACATGCGCACCCTGCTGCGCGACTCGGCCGCCGGGCTCATGCACTCGATGATCTACTTCGGGTTCCTGGTGCTGCTCGGCGTCACCACCGTGCTCGAGATCGACCACCAGCTGCCCGAGGACCTCAAGTTCCTGCACGGCACCACCTACCAGGCGTACGCGTTCGTCGGCGACGCCGCGGGCGTGGTGTTCCTCACCGGTGTGGTGTGGGCGATCCTGCGTCGCTACGTGCAGCGGCCGTACCGCATCCGCATCAAGACCAAGCCCGAGCACGCCGTCATCCTCGGCACGTTCTTCCTCATGGGCGTCACCGGCTTCAAGGCCGAGATGTTCCGCATCGCCGAGGGCACGGCCGCCGGCGAGGACATGAGCTGGGAGCAGTGGAGCTTCATCGGCTACCCGCTGTCGAAGCTGGTCGACGGGTGGTCGCTCACCACGCTCGAGACCACGCACCAGTGGATGTGGATCGCGCACGTGCTCACGTTCGTGGCCTTCCTCGTGATCCTGCCGATCACGATGCTGCGCCACATCTTCACGTCGCCGCTGAACATGTACCTGCGCGACCGCGAGCGCCCGAAGGGTGCGATGAAGCCGATGCCCAACCTGATGGAGACCGAGCTCGAGAGCTTCGGTGCCTCGGTGGTGGAGGACTTCACGTGGAAGCAGCTGCTCGACACCGACGCCTGCACGATGTGCGGCCGCTGCACCAGCGTGTGCCCGGCCCACGCCACGGGCAAGCCACTCGACCCGCGCGAGATCGTGCTCAAGTCGGGTGAGGTGATGGCGGCCACGGGCTCACCGGTGGTGACCCCGCCGATCGGCACCGTGCCCGAGATCACGGTCGCGGCCAACTCGCTGTTCGAGCGCATCACGCCCGAGGAGATCTGGGCGTGCACGTCGTGCAAGGCGTGCGACGAGATCTGCCCGGTCAACATCGAGATCCTCGACAAGATCCTCGACATGCGGCGCTACCTGTCGCTGATGGAGTCGAACTTCCCGGCCGAGCTCGGCAACGCCTACCGGGCGATGGAGAACCAG
>JALOLG010000061.1 GCA_025456105.1 Ilumatobacteraceae bacterium
CATGAGGTCGGCGAGCAGGCTGGCGGTGGTCTCGCTGCCAGCCACCTGGATCTGGCGGATGATCGACAGCATCTCGGCCGTGTTCAGCGGGCCACCGCCCAGCTCGTCGTCGGGCGGCAGCTCGGCGTTGACGAGGTCGGTGAGGAAGTCGTCGCGCGGCTCGGCCCGGCGCAGGTCGAGCTCGCTCGCGAAGTACTGCTGCTGCTCGACGATGTCGCGCTCGGCGGCGACGCGCTCGTCGTCGCTGATGATCCGCCCGATGGCCGCGACCGACGAGTCGGCCCAGCGCTTGAAGTCGGCCTGGCGCGTGTCGGGTACCTCGAGCACGACGGCGACCGCCCGGACCGGCAGGGGCGCGGCGAACTTCGCGAGGAAGTCCACCCGTGGCGCGCGCTCGAACCCGGCCACGAGGTCCTCGCAGATCTCGCGGATGGCCGGCTCGAGCAGCGCGATCCGCTTCGGCGTGAACGCCATCGACACCAGGCGCCGGTACCGGGTGTGCACGGGCGGGTCCTCGGTGAGCATCGTCGACACGTTGGGCCAGCCGTCCTTGACGACCTCCTTGAGCCGTGCGAGGAGCTCGGGCGACGGCTTGGCCGCCGGACTGCCGAAGCGCGACGAGAACGTGACCGGATCGTGCAGGATGCGCTTCACGTCCGCGTGGCGCGACACCGCGAAGATCCGCTCACCGGCCCGGCCGAGCTGGGCACCGTCGAGCTCGAGCACCGGCGCCTCGTCGCGCATCGCCCGGTAGTGCGGGTACGGGCACTGCACGACGGCGTCGTCGGTGGCATCGAAGCTGACGGGTGCGGTCATGCGGGCAACTCTCCTGCGTGCGGGTCGTGCGGGGTCAGGGCCGAAGGTCCCGAATCGGGTACCTCGAGCACCTTGTCGCGCGAGCGCTGCCCCGACACGATCGCCACCTCTCGCGGACGCACGCCGAGGTGCGTGGCGACGATGCGGACGACCGCGTCGTTCGCGGCGTCGTCGACGGGTGGGGCGGTGGTGCGCACCACCAGCCGACCGTCGCGCTCACCGTCGACCCCGTCGCGCGACGAGCGGGGGATCACCCGGACGGCGATGCGCATGAGCCCAGGGTACGACGATCGCTGCGGACGGCGCGGCTGGTAGAACCGACGTCATGAGCGTCCCGCTGTCGATCCTCGACCTCGCGATCATCGGTCGTGGCGAGACGGCCCGTGACGCCCTCGAGGCTGCTGTCGTGGTGGCGCGGCGTGCCGAGGAGCGCGGGTACCGGCGGGTCTGGTACGCCGAGCACCACAACATGGCGCGCATCGCCTCGTCGGCCACGAGCGTGCTGATCGCCCACGTCGCGGCGCACACCACCACGATCCGGCTCGGCGCCGGGGGCGTCATGCTGCCGAACCACTCACCGCTCACGATCGCCGAGCAGTTCGGCACCCTCGCCGATCTGCACCCGGGTCGCCTCGACCTCGGTCTCGGTCGTGCGCCGGGCAGCGACCAGGTGACGATGCGGGCGCTGCGCCGCGACGTGCAGGCGGCCGACACGTTCCCGCAGGACGTGCTCGAGCTCCAGGGCTACCTCTCTGGTCGCAGCCGGGTCCCGGGTGTCGAGGCGATCCCCGGGCGCGGCACGAACGTGCCGCTCTACGTGCTCGGCTCGTCGCTGTTCGGCGCCCAGCTGGCCGCCGCGCTCGGTCTGCCGTACGCGTTCGCCTCGCACTTCGCGCCCGACGCGCTGCAGGCCGCGGTGCGGATCTACCGCGAGCGGTTCCAGCCGTCGGAGCAGCTCGCCGAGCCCTACGTGATGGCCGGTGTCAACGTGATCGCGGCCGACGACGAGGCCGATGCGCTCGACCAGCTCCACCAGGTGAGCCGTGCCCGCGTGGCGCTCCTGCTCGGCCGGGGCACCGAGTACACCGACGAGGAGGCCGACGCGCTGCTCGCGTCCCCGCAGGGTCGTCACATCACCCAGATGATGCGGTACTCGGCGGTCGGCACGCCTGCCACCGTGGCGAGCTACCTCGACGAGTTCGCCCGCCACGCCGACGCCGACGAGCTCGTCGTCGTCCACGCCGGCCCCACGCTCGACGCGCGGCTCCGCTCGATCGACCTGCTCGCCGACGTGTGGGCGCTCGCGCCGGCCGGGGCTCGATAGCCATGTCGCACCGCTACGAGCACCTGTTCACGCCGCTCCAGGTGGGCCCGCTCACGCTCAAGAACCGGATCGTGCGCTCGGCCCACGGCACGCTCATGACGGGCGAGCGCCTGATCGCCTACCACGAGGCTCGCGCCGCCGGTGGCGTGGCGCTCAGCACGCTCGAAGCCACCGGCGTGCACGCCGACGCTCCGAGCCTGATCCCGCTCCACAGCGACGAGTGCATCCCCTTCTACCGTGAGATCTCGAGCCGCATGCGCCCGTACGGGATGGCGCTGCTGCAGCAGATCTACCACCCGGGCTCGGCGACCCGACCGAAGAAGGCGGCCACGCAGGTGTCCGCGAGCGCGATCCCGAACCCGATGGTGGGCGGCATCCCGACGGCCATGTCGACCGCGCAGATCCACGAGATGGTGGAGGCGTTCGGCGCGGCGGCGCGCCGCTGTCGTGAGGGTGGTCTCGACGGGATCGACCTGCACGCCTCGTCGGGCTACCTGATCGAGCAGTTCCTCTCGCCGGCCAACAACGTCCGCGACGACGAGTACGGCGGCTCGCTCGAGAACCGGATGCGGTTCCTCATGGAGATCCTCGACTGCATCCGCGCCGAGGTGGGCCGCGACTACCTGGTGGGCATCCGGCTTCCCAACGAGGAGTACATCCCCGGTGGGCTCACGCCCGACGACGTCGCCGAGATCGCGCGCATCGTCGAGCCGCACGTCGACTACGTGTCGCTGCACATGGGGTCGTACTGGCGCTTCTACAAGCTGCTCGCCCCGATGGACGAGCCGCTCGCGAACGAGATGCCGTCCAACGCCGTCATCACCGCCGGGCTCACCGCGCCGACGATGGTGGTGGGGCGGATCATGACGCTCGACGACGCCGAGCGGATCGTCGCCGACGGGGCGGCCGACATGGTGTCGATGGTGCGGGCGCTGATCGCCGACCCCGAGCTGGTCGCGAAGTCCGAGCGCGGCGAGGCGCACCTCGTGCGGCCGTGCATCGGCTCGAACGTCGGCTGCGTCGGCCAGCTCATGTCCACCGGCACGCTCAGCTGCGTGGTCAACGTGGCCGCGGCACGCGAGACCGCGGTGCCGTTCGACCCGCCGGGTCCGGCGCCCGAGCGCAAGCGCGTGCTGGTGGTGGGCGGAGGCCCGGCCGGGCTGGAGGCCGCTCGCACGGCGGCGCTGCGCGGTCACGAGGTCCACCTCTACGAGGCGAACCGCCACCTCGGGGGACAGGTGGCGATCGCAGCGACCGCACCGCACCGCAGCGACATCGGGGCCATCACCGAGTGGCTCACCGACGAGGTGGAGCGGCTGGGCGTCACGATCCGGCTCGCGACGATGGTCACCCCCGACGTGGTCGCCGAGCTCGCGCCCGACGAGGTGATCCTCGCCACGGGCGTCTCACCCCGGCGCGACGGCTTCCAGCTCACCACTCCGGTCGAACCGGTGCCCGGTCACGACCTGGCGCACGTGTTCACGTCGTGGGACGTGTTCGGCTTCGGTGGCCGGGCCGAGCTGGTGGGCCCGGCGCTCGTCTACGACGACACCGGCACGTTCGAGGCGATCTCGGTGGCCGACCGCCTGCTCGAGGCGGGGCTCGCCGTCACGATGGTGGGCCGGCTCGACGCGATCGGTGCGACGCTGCCGTACCCGCCGGCCACGGTGGCCGCGGCGAAGGAGCGGCTGATGTCGGGTGCGTTCGACTTCGTCGGTGGCCACCACCTGCTCGAGATCCACCCCGACGCCGTCGACATCGGCGTCGCGTTCACCGACCGCCGTCGCACGATCCCGGCCTCGACGGTGGTGATCGTCACCTACGGCCATCCGAACCGCGAGCTGGGCGAGCTGCTCGACGCCGAGCCCGGTGCGTGGGCCGTGCACCGCATCGGCGACGTCACGGGCACCAACGGCCTGCTCCCCGCCATCCACCAGGCCGCCGCGCTCGCCCGGGCGATCTGAGGACGTCCCGCGTTCAGCCGGACGAGTCGGGGTGGATCTGCACCTCGGTGTGCTCGCCGAGCACGACGAAGTCGGCGTCGGCGTGGAGGATGTGTGCATCGGCGCTGATCGCGACGGCGGCGATGAGGCAGTCGGTCAGCCGGCGAACCGTGGCGCCTCGGACCCGGCACGCCCGGTACAGCGAGGCAGCCAGCTCGTAGTCGGCCGACGTCGTCGGCAGCAGCGTCGTCCTGCCGAGCAGGCTGCGCAGCTGGGCCAGGTGGCGCTCGTCGTGCGCGCCCGCAAGTACCTCCATCACGACGACGTCACAGGTGGCGAGATCGGCGTCGAGCAGCCGGTCGACGGCGTCGCAGACCGGCGACCCGGTGTCGCGCAGGAACTCGATCCATGCCGAGCTGTCGACGAGGATCACACGCGGCTCGAACGGAGCTGGTCGAGGTCCGCGTCCCAGCCGGTGCCGCGCATCGCGCGAGCCTCATCCAGGCCGAGCGGCTCCCCGGCCAGGTGCCGCAGGGCCAGGTTGACCGCATCACGCTTGGTGCGCAGGTGGAATCGGGTCATGACGCGCTCGCAGAGCTCGTCATCGATGTCGATGTTGGTGCGCGTCATACACCAACGATACACATCGTCGGGCGACGTCCGTCGGGCGCCGTCGACCCCGACCTCAGGCGCCGGCGGCCTTCCGGAATCGCAGGTGCAGCCGGAGCGTGCCGAGCATGATCCCGGGCTGGTGCAGCCAGTCGTTGCCGTCGCCGTACTCGATCGACTCGAGCCGGTCGAGGAGCAGCCCCCATGCGATCTGCTGCTCGGTGCGCGAGAGCGTGGCGCCGGGGCACACGCGCGGGCCGGCCGAGAACGCCACGTGGCGGATCACGCCTTCTCGCTCGATGTCGAGCTCGTAGGGATCGGCGAACTCCTCGGCGTCGACGTTCGCGGCCCCGAAGCGCAGGTGCAGCAGCGACCCGGCGGGCACCTCGACGCCCTGGAACACCTCGTCCTGCCCCGCCAGGCGGGTCGACAGCCCGTGCGTGGGTGAGCGCATCCGCATCCCCTCCTCCACGAAGGTGCGCACCTTGGAGCGATCGGCCCGCAGCTGCTCGAACGTGCCCGGGTGCTCGCACAGCAGCTGGGCCTGCTCCTCGAGCGCGTACTGCGTGGTCTCGAGGCCGCCGAGGATCATGGCGTGCACGATCCCGGCGATCTCGAGGTCGGTGAGCGTGCGGTCGAGCGCCTCGTAGTGCACGTTGCACAGGAAGGTCACCATGTCGTCCTGCGGGTCGAGCCGCTTGGCCTTGACGTGCTCGTAGATGTACTCCTGGAACCCGTCGAGGCGGGCGACCATCTCCTCGGTCTGCTCGGGGGTGAGCTCGTGGCGGAGCCCGGTGCCGTGCACGAACGGCATGACCGCCGCGTCGCCCCACGCGGCGAGCAGCGGGATGTCCTCCTGCGGGAAGCCGAGGATGCTCGCCATGACACGCTGGGGGAGCGGCCGCGCGAAGCGGCTGATGAACTCCACCTCGCCGTCGTCGATCCACGAGTCGATGAGGTCGTTCGCGTGGCGGGTGATCATGTCGCGGTGACGTGAGGCGCCCGTGCCGACCCACGGATCGGTGAGCTCCTTGCGGTGCCGGTTGTAGAGCTCCTGCGTCGGGCGCAGCGACAGCATCGACGCCTGCATGAGGCTGTGGTGGCGCTCGTACGCCTCCTCCGGCGAGAGGCCCTGCTCGACGAGCTGGCCGAGTCGCTTGGTGGTGAGCACGGGGAACCGGTCGGGGTCGCGCACGATCAGGCTGATGTCGGCGTGCTTGGTGATCACGAACGCGTCGGTGCCCGGGATCAACCCGCCGCCCTCGATGCGCAGCACCGGTGCCTCGCGGTGGAGGATCTCGTACGCCTCGTACCAGTGCTCCTGGGCGCCCTCGCCGAAGAGGTCGACGTCGTCGAGGTGCACCGGGCACGTCATCGGACTCAGCTCGTGGTTCACGTGCTTCGGGTATGCCATGTGCTCCCACCTCCGTGCGTCGGCTCCCCTGCCGGCTCGGTGGTCACGCGTATCAGGTCCGACCCGTGGGCCCCGAGGCGGAGTCCGAGAGGTGGTGCCGGTCGTGGCACCATCTGCCGGTGGCCCGCCCGTCGACGTCACCACCGGCGGTTGCTCGACGAGGAGCTGGTCGAGGCGACGAACACCGGCCCCGCAGCGTTCGGCGCGACGGTGGCCGCGCTGCGTGCCACGTGCTGATTGTGCCCGACGGCGTCGTGACCTACGTTGTGCAACACGTGTTGCATGATTGAGGGGGCGAGCTGCAGGTGAACCGGTCGTTGCTGTGGGAACCGATCACGGTCGGCACCCTCACGCTGTCCCACCGGTTGGTGGTGCCGCCCCACGGTGGCGGCAACGGCAGCCTCATGGGCACCCCCGACGAGTTCGAGCAGCACTGCGCGCTGTGGCTGGCCAAGGTGCACGGGGGGATCGAATGGGTCGGTGGCGGCCCGGTCTTCGTGGCCAACGCGCCGATGCCGGCGGGCTTCGAGCCGACCGGGGTCGGGGCCCACGGGCCGGGGCTCTTCCGCCACCCGCTGTTCGGTGAGCGCATGGGCGAGCTCGCCGATCGGATCCACGGCGCAGGTGGCTACCTGTCGGCCCAGATGGTGCTCCAGGGCGGGATGCCGATCGGGCCGTCGGCGACGTTCTCGGGGCATCACAGTCACGACATCGCCCACGCGATGACGGTGGAGGAGATCGAGTGGCTCGTGCGCGAGTACGGCGAGTCGGCGGCGATCGCGCTCGATGCCGGCGTCGACGCGATCGAGCTCCACGCCAACCACGACGACCTGCTCGAGTGGTTCCTCTCCCCGCTCACGAACCACCGTGCCGACGCCTACGGCGGCGACCCCGAACGGCGGCGACGGCTCCTCCGGGAGGTCGTCGGCGCCATCCGCACCAACGCGACGCGCCCGTTCACCCTCGGCCTGCGCCTGTGCCTCGACCAGCTCCTCACCGGAGGGCTCCACATCGACGACTGCTGCCGATTGGTGGAGGCGTTCACGGCCGAGGGTGAGATCGACTACGTGAGCGTCGACATCGGCAACAACTGGAACGGTCCGAGCTACATCCCCATCGCGTGGCACGACGACCACGAGTGGTCGGCGCTGGCCGGCCAGGTGAAGGCGGCCACCCACCTGCCGGTCGTGTACTGCGGGCGGGTCACCGAGCCCGAGCACGCCGCCCGGGTGATCGCCGCCGGGGAGGCCGACATCGTCGCCGTCGCGCGGGCGACGATGGCCGACCCCGACTTCGCGATCAAGGCCCGCCACGACCGCGACGACCAGATCCGCCCGTGCATCGGCCTCAACGACTGCATCCACCGCAAGCTCGTCGACGGTCTCCCCTTCGCCTGCGGGGTGAACCCGGCGTTCGCCCGTGAGCGGGTGGGCCGGCCCGGGC
>JALOLG010000062.1 GCA_025456105.1 Ilumatobacteraceae bacterium
AGGGGCAGCTCGAACTGCTCGAGTCCGTCAAGGACAAGGCCAAGGAGCAGGGTCTCTGGAACTTCTTCCTGCCGGATGCCGAGACCGGTGAGGGACTCAACAACCTCGACTACGCGTACATCGCGATGGAGCTCGGCAAGAACCCCATCGCCTCGGAGTGCCTCAACTGCTCGGCCCCCGACACGGGCAACATGGAGGTGCTCGAGCGCGTCGGCACCGAGGCCCAGAAGGAGCAGTGGCTGAAGCCGCTCCTCAACGGCGAGATCCGCTCCGCCTACGCGATGACCGAGCCCGACATCCCGTCGTCGGACGCCAAGAACATCTCGTGCCGCGCCGTCCGCGACGGCGACGAGTGGGTGATCACCGGCGAGAAGTACTACATCTCCGGCGCCGGCGACCCGCGCTGCAAGATCATGATCGTCATGGTGCAGACGAACCCCGATGGGCCGCCGCACCGCCGCCAGTCGCAGATCCTCGTGCCGATGGACACTCCCGGTGTGGAGATCGTCGGCCCGATGCACGTGTTCGGCGACGACGATGCGCCGCACGGCCACATGCACCTGCGCTTCAACGACGTGCGCGTCCCGGAGTCGAACATCCTCCTCGGCGAGGGCCGCGGCTTCGAGATCTCCCAGGTGCGCCTCGGCCCGGGCCGCATCCACCACTGCATGCGCTCGGTCGGCGCCGCCGAGCGGGCGCTCGAGCTCATGTCGAAGCGGGCGCTGAGCCGCGAGGCGTTCGGCAAGCGGATCGCCAACCTCGGCAAGAACGTCGAGGTCATCGCGAAGGCCCGCATCGAGATCGAGGCGATGCGCCGCATGGTGCTCACCGCCGCCAAGGCGATGGACGAGCTCGGCAACGCCGAGGCGCGCGTGTGGGTGAGCGCGGTCAAGGCGATGGTGCCGATCCGCACGTGCCAGATCGTCGACGAGGCGATCCAGATCCACGGTGCGACGGGTGTGTCGCAGTGGACCCCGCTCGCCGCGATGTACACCTCGCAGCGCACGCTCCGGCTGGCCGACGGTCCCGACGAGGTGCACTGGTTCGTGGTGGGCCGCGCCGAGCTGGCGAGCTGGGAGGAGGCCGCCGAGTCGTACGACCCGAAGGTCTCCTACTACGACCACCTCAACGCGCCGACCGGCGGCGTCTTCTCGGGCCCCTGAGTCCGGTCACGCGCCGATGACCGAGGTGGCCACCAACGGCAAGCCGATCGAGTCGGTGTGGGACTTCCCCCGCCCGCCGCGGCTCGAGCGCGTCGACTGGCGGATCCGGGTCGTCCACGGCGGTGCCACCGTGGTGGACGCGCCCTGGGCGTGGCGGGTGCTCGAGACGAGCCAACCGCCCGCGTACTACGTGTCGCCCGAGCTCGTCGCCGACGGGGCGCTGCGCCCCAGCGACCACCGACCCACGTTCTGCGAGTGGAAGGGCGTCGCCACCTACGCCGACGTGGTCGGCGGCGACGGGCGCGTGGCCGAGGGCGCGGCGTGGACCTACCGCGAGCCCACCCCGCCGTTCGGTGAGATCGCCGGCTGCTGGGCGTTCTACGCGCAGCGCCTCGACGAGTGCCTCGTCGACGACGAGCGGGTGGAGCCCAACCCCGGCTCGTTCTACGGCGGGTGGATCACCGCCAACGTGACCGGCCCGTTCAAGGGCGCCCCCGGCACCTCCCACTGGTGAGAGCGCTTTCGTGAGAGCGGCAGCAGGTCAGCGGCGCCAGGGGGTGGTGGCGACGACGGCGGTGACGGGGATCGGGCCGTAGACGTGGGGGAAGTGCTCGGCGACGCCGGGGGCGGGCGGCTCGAGCACGACCGGTGCGGCGAGGCGCGAGGTGTCGATCTCGAGCAGCACCAGCTCGTCGACGCCGTCGTAGAAGCGCTCGATCACGCCGGCCACCTGGTGGGGGAGCGAGCAGTGGATGAACCCCTCCTGCTCGAGCGTGACGCCGCGGGTGCTCCAGCGGTACTCGCCGCGGGCCTGTGCGTCGGCCCAGTCGCGGGGGAGCGCGACGTGCGTGATGCGGTCGGGGAGCTCGACGTGCCAGTCGTGCGACCGCACCACCTCGGCGACGCGGAGCCGGTACGACTCGTACCAGCGCTGGCGCCCCAGCGCCTGGATCATCCGGTGCTCGGCGACCGCACCCCACGCCCGCGCGTGGTCGGCAGTGAGCCAGTACGACACGGTGATGCCGCTGCCGTCGGGGTTGCGGGCGCTCTCGACGCCGAGGAACCCGGGCTGCTGCGCGGCGAGTCGCTCCATCTGCTCGGCGGCAGCCGCGTACCCGTCGTCGTCGAACCGTCGGCGGACGGAGCTGAAGATCACGGCGACCTCGCCGCTCACAGCTCGCCCCGATCGAGCAGGGTGAGCACCTCGGCGGCACGTTCGCGGACGGCGGGCAGGTCGACGAGCTGGTCGGCGGCTCGTGCCTGACGAGCAACGCGCGGGTTGCGGACGAAGCGGTCGTGGTGGCGTGCCATGAAGTCCCAGTAGAGCGTGGTGAAGGGGCACGCGTCGGTGCCGGTTCGCTTCGACCGGTCGTAGGCGCACCCGCGGCAGTAGTCGCTCATCTTGTGGAGGTAGTTGCCCCCGGCCGCGTACGGCTTGGTGGCCATCAGCCCGCCGTCGGCGTGGAGCGACATGCCGATCACGTTCGGCAGCATCACCCACTCGGCACCGTCGACGAACGACGACCACATCCACTCGGTCATCGCCCACGGCTCGACGCCCGCGAGCAGCGCCAGGTTGCCGAGCACCATCAGCCGCTGGATGTGGTGGGCGTAGCCGTGGTCGTGCAGCGTCGCCAGCGTCGTGTCGACGCAGCGCATGCGGGTGGGTGCGTCGCCGGTGAGGACCGGCGGCAGCGGCCGGCTCGCGCCGAGCGCGTTCTTCGCTCGGTAGGCCGGCATCTGCTGCCAATACACGCCCCACACGTACTCGCGCCACCCGATCACCTGGCGGATGAACCCCTCGGCCGATTCGATCGGGATCAGCCCGGCGTCGTACGCGCCCTGGACGCGGTCGCAGACCTCGCCGGGCAGCAGCAGGCCGAGGTTGAGGTATGGCGAGAGGAGCGAGTGCGCGAGGTGCCACGAGCGCGTGGTCATCGCGTCCTCGTGCGGTCCGAACATCGGAGCGACCCGGTCGACGAAGTGGTCGAGCCTCGCCAGCGCACCGGCTCGGCTCGTGGCCCAGGTGCCGTCGGGATCGGCGCCCCAGCAGGTGTCGGGGAGATCGCGCAGCACCTCGTGGTCGACCTCGTCGAGCTCGTCGCGCCGCGGCTCGGGCCAGGGCGGGAGCGCGCCACGCGGGGGTGGCTGCCGGTTCGCCTCGTCGTGGTTCCAGCGTCCGCCCGCCGGTTCGCCGCCATCCATGAGGTAGCCGAGGCGACGCCGCTGCCAGCGGTAGAAGTCCTCCATCTTCAGCGTCCGACGGTCGGCGGCCCAGGCCGCGAACTCGTCGTAGTGGCAGAGGAACTGGTTCGTGCGGACGATCTCCACGCCGAGTCGCCGGAACAGGGCGAGTCCGCTCCAGCTGGCGGGCTCGGTGGCGACGACCCGGCCGGGGCGGTGCTCGGCCACGTGGGCCCGGAACCCGGCCTCGAGCGACGCCGAGCGGCGGAGGTCGACCTCGAACCCCTCGGCTCGCAGCTCGGCCGCGAACCGTCGCATGGAGGTGACGACGAGATGGGCGCGCTGGCGGTGCCACCGCTTCGACGCCAGCTTGGCCGCGCTCTCCACGAGCAGGACCCGATCGCGTCCGGGTTCGGCCGCGGCCAGCGCCCCGATGCGCCGGTTGAGCTGGTCGCCGACGACCCACACCGTCGTGGTCACGCGGCGAGGGTACCCGTGCCGGGATCACGGCGGCTCGAGGGCCATGGTGGCGCTGGCCGTCTGCGTGACGTCGGGGAGCAGGAGCCCCACGAGCGGCAGGTCGGTTCGGGCGACCCGACGCACCGTCACCGTCACCAGCCCCTCACGAGTCCGGGTGGTGACGTCGAGCGGTCGCAGCCGCGTCGCGTCGCCGGCGGCACGCCCGGCCGCCGCATGCGGTGTGGCCGACACCATCGCCGCTCGCGCGCCGGCCCGTGCCGCACCCTCGAGCGCGAGCTGATCGCGCACGACGAGCCCGATCTGCATCACCAGCAGTGCCAGCAGCACCACCACGGGCAGGCACAGCGCGAGCTCGACCGTCGCCTGCCCGCGGTCGCGGCTCAGAGCTTGTCGCCCACGGCGTCGATGACGCGGTCGAAGAGGCGCCCCACCTTGCCGGCGCCCCCGCCGGCGGTGGCCCAACCGACCACGAGGAGACCGACGAGCGCCGCCGCGAGCAGCACGAGCGCGTACTCGGTGGTGGCCTGGCCGGCCTCGCGGTGGGTGCGGCGCGAGCGCTCGACGCGATCGACGAGGTCGACGACCACGAGGTGGACGGCGGCGACGAGACGGATCAGTGGTTCGTGCACGGGATGCTCCTGGGTGTGGGGTGCCGGTCATCGGCATCAGCGGAGGTCGCGCAGCGACGAGACGGTGCCGAGCCCGATCGGGACGACCGTGAGCAGCACGAACGAGGGGAGCGTGCACACCACGAGCGGCACGCCGAGTCGCACGGGGAGCCGGCGGGCGTCGGCCTCGAGCTGGCGCCGCCGACTGGCCCGCGCCTCGGCCGCGAGTCGCTCGAGCACCGGACCGAGCGGCAGGCCCGAGCGATCGGCGGCCGCGAGCGCGTCGGCGATCTCGGCGGCGCACGGCCCGAGCACCACGGGCAGCTCGCCGAGTGCGTCGGCGAGCGCCGTGCCGCGGTCGAGCCGGTGCACGGTGGCGGCCCAGCCGGGACGGGTGGCGACCGGAGCCCGCTCGGCGAGGTGGCGGGCCGCCTGCACCGGGGTGAGACCCGCCTCCACGAGCAGCACGAGCAGCTCGACCATGGCGGGCAGCGACCGCTCGACGTCGAGCGACCGTGCGGTGTCGGAGCGTGCGGCACGCCATCGTCGGCCGGCGACGGCACTCATGGCGACCGCCGCCGCGAGCAGCAGGAGACTCACCGCGACGCTCCCACGATGTGCCGCATCCACCACCAACCGAGGAGGTTGAGGGCTCCGCCGGCGGCGAGCACGGCGACGCCCGGGACCGTGCCGAGCACACCTCGGACCGGCGCGGAGACCGTGGCCGAGAGCGCGAGCGCGGCGACGGGGAGCCCCGACATGATCGAGGCCGAGAGGCGAGCCTGCGCCGTCTGGGCCCGGCGCTCGTGTGCGTCGGCGACGCGCAGGCGCAGCGTGGCTGCGACGCGCTCGACGGCCGGGGCGGCCGGGCCCCCGAGGCGCGCCGCTTCGCCGATCACCGCCAGCGCCAGTCCGAGCGGTGCTGCGGCGTCGAGTCGATCGGACTGCTCGTCGATCGCGCCGCTCAGCGACGTGCCGCGCTCGCAGCGGTGCACGATCCGGGCGACGACGTCGTCGATCGGTGGCGGCGTCGCGGTGGCTGCCAGCGCGCCGGCGAGCGTGTCGCCCGCGCGGAGCCGCCGGGCGAGACCGTCGCACCAGGCGGCGACCTCGGCCGGTCCGGCCTCGGCGGCTCGCCGCCACGGAGACCGCCAGGTCGGTCGGCGTCGGTGCGGCGCCGGACACCGGGTGGGGAGGTCGGGACGCCGGGGTGGCAGCGACGACAGACGCGCGAGCGCGGCGTCGACGGCGAGGGCCACGGCGACGGCGGCGAGCGCGGGCGCGACCACGCTCACGCCCGCCGCCGCCGGAGGTCGGCGACCACCCGCCCGCCGCTCGCGAGCGGACGGACGGACGGCGATGCACCCGGCGGCCGATCGGCGACGACCTCGACCACCTCGGCCACCCGGCGTCGGCCACCCACGCCTCGCTCCACCACGACGACAACGTCGATGGCCCGCAGCAGGTGGTGGCGCACCGCCTCGAGCGGCCAGGCCGGCGCCGCCTGCAGCACCAGCGACTCGAGGCGGTGCAGTGCGTCGACGGCGCCGTTGGCGTGGCAGGTGGAGAACGAGCCGTCGTGGCCGGTGTTGAGCGCCTGCACGAGCGCGAGGACCTCGGCCCCGCGGATCTCGCCGACCACGAGCCGATCGGGGCGGAGCCGCATCGCGGTGCGCACGAGCTCGGCGAGGTCGATGGCCCGCGGCCCGTCGGTGCTGGCGGGTCGGCACTCGAGACGCACCCGGTGCGTGACGCTCGGGAGCGGCAGCTCGGCCGTGTCCTCGAGCACCACCACCCGCTCGCCCGACGGGAGCCCGGCCAAGAGCGCGGCCAGCAGCGACGTCTTGCCGCTCGAGGTGGCTCCGGCCACGACGACGTTGCAGCGGGCCGCGACGACGTCGGCGAGCAGCGTGGTGACGGGCGCGGCGGCGAAGGCGACGAGTGGCATCGGCTCGGCGGGGAGCCGCCGGATCGACAGCAGCGGCCCGTCGACGGCGACGGGCGGCGCCACGGCGCACACCCGCGACCCGTCGGGCAGCCGGGCGTCGACGATGGGCGACGTGCGGTCGAGCCGTCGTCCGAGCGGCGCGAGCACGCGCTCGATCACCACCAGGACGGTGGCCGCGGCCAGGTGACCGACGCACCGCAGCTCGCCCGACGTCTCCGCCCACACCTGCCCGTCGCCGTTCACGAGCACCTCGGTGACGGCGGGGTCGCGCACGAAGCGGTCGAGCACGTCGAGCCCGGCCAGCCGGGCCACGGCGGCGTGCTCGAGCCGCTGCCGATCGTCGTGGTCGAGCAGCGGCGCCACCCGGCCGACGTGGCGTCGCACCACCTCGTCGACCCGACCGGGCTCGCGCTCGGCGAGCCGGCACAGCTCGTCGAGGAGGCGGTCGTCGACCGGCGTTGCGCTCATGCGGCGCGGCCGAGCTCGCGCTCGACGAGGCGAGGCAGTCGGCCGGTCAGCAGACCGGCGTCGACGGCGCGCGCGACGACGGGATCGACGGCCACGGTGGCCACGACGGGCGCCCCGACGGTGCGCTCGACGTCGTCGCGGCGCAGCGCCCGCCCCGGCTCCTCGACGAGCACGACGCCGTCGGGCCGGGCGGTGAGCGCGACGAGTCGGCGCAGCGCGAGGTAGCAGGCCCGCGTGACGAGCAGCGACCGGTCGGTGTGCTCGAGCAGGCCGGCGTCAGGTTCGCCGGCGCCGGCGTCGACGACCACCGCGGCATCGCGGGCGAGGGTGTCGAGCAACGTGCCCCACCGCGTCGGCGTGGTCGGGGCGAGCGGGCCGCCGCGCGGGAGCAGCCGCACGTCGTCGACGACCGGCACGCTGAGGTCGTGCAGCCGGTCGGGCGGGGCATCGGCGGCCAGCCACCCGGCGAGCCCCGGCCCACCCGGCTCGGCGAGACCGAGCACGGCAGGCACCTCGCCGGCGAGGTCGACGAGCACCACCGGACGGGCGCGGGTGAGGGCCAGCGATGCGGCGACGACGGTGCACCCGCTGCCGCCCTTGGCGGACCAGCAGACGGTGACGGGATGCGGACGGGGGGAGCGTGTGGCCACGCGGACCTCCTCGGGACGACACGGACGGTGTCG
>JALOLG010000445.1 GCA_025456105.1 Ilumatobacteraceae bacterium
CGGTGGAGGAGGTCGCGGCCATGGCCCGGCTGCTGTGCTCCGAGGCCGGCGCCGGCATCACCGGCGCCCTGCTCTCGATCGACGGCGGCTCGTCGCCGTACTAGTGCTCGTCCGACCTACGACTGGTCGGCGGCGCGGCGCCAGCGGAGGTAGCCCTCCATGAACTCGTCGATGTCGCCGTCGAGCACGGCCGCGACGTTGCCCGACTCCACCTCGGTGCGCAGGTCCTTCACCATCTGGTACGGCTGCAGCACGTAGCTGCGGATCTGGCTCCCCCACCCCACCTGCGCCTGCTTGCCCGCGATCGCGTCGAGCTCGGCGGCGCGCTCCTCCTCCACCTTGGCGGCGATCATCGCCCGCAGGCGGGTCATCGCCTTCTCCCGGTTCTGGAGCTGGCTGCGCTCCTCCTGCGAGCTGGCGACCAGGCCGGTCGGCTCGTGGATGAGGCGCACGGCCGACGACGTCTTGTTCACGTGCTGGCCACCAGCGCCGGACGCTCGGAACACCTCCATGCGGATGTCGGCGTCGTTGACCTCGACGTCGGGTGCGTCCATCACGGGCCACACCTGCACCGCTGCGAAGCTGGTCTGACGGCGTCCCTGGTTGTCGAACGGGCTGATCCGCACCAGCCGGTGGGTGCCGCGCTCGCCGGTCATCAGGCCGTAGGCGTACCGCCCTGAGATGGTGAACTCGGCCGACATGATCCCGGCCTCGGTGCCCTCCGACACGTAGTTCACCTCGAGGTCGAACCCGCGCCGCTCGGCCCAGCGCGAGTACATGCGCAGCAGCATCTCGCTCCAGTCCTGGGCATCGACGCCGCCGTCCTTGGCGTTGATCTGCACGATGCAGTCGTCGGCGTCGTGGCGGCCCGTGAACAGGCTGCGCAGCTCGAGCTGGTCGAGGCGACGAGCGACCCCGGCGATCTGCTCGGCGATCTCGGGTTCCTGCGACTCGTCGTCCTCCTCGCGAGCCAGCTCGTGGAGCACCTCGGCGTCGTCGATCTGGCCCGCCAGCTCGTCGTACGTGCGCACGTCATCGCTGATGGCCGCGTACTCGGCGTTGACCCGCTTGGCCAGCTCCGGGTCGTCCCACAGGTCGGGACGGCCGATCTGCGCCTCGAGCTCCACGAGCAGGTTGCGCCCCTCGGCGATCTTGAGGTAGCCCTCGGCCTCCTCGAGCCGGCGGCGCAGGTCGCGCAGGTCGTCGGTGAAGTCGCGCATGGGGTGGGGTCAGGCCGACTGGCCGTGGCACATCTTGAACTTCTTGCCCGACCCGCACGGGCACGGCGCGTTGCGCGGCGTCTTCGAGAAGTCGTCCTTGACCACCGTCTGCTGCTTGGCGGTGGCTCGCGGCGGCGCCGCCTCCGGCGGGAGCTCACCCTCGGCGACCGCCGCGGCCGCTGCGACGTCGAAGCCACTGGTCGCCTGGGTGTCGCTCGAGGACTCCTGCACGTTCTGCACCACCGGTGCCGGCGCCTCGTTGCGGACCACCTGCACGTGCATCACGTAGCGCACGAAGTCCTGCGCGATGCCCTTCATCATCGCGCCGAACATCTCGAAGCCCTCGCGCTGCCACTCGGTGAGCGGGTCCTTCTGGCCCATGGCGCGCAGGTTGATGCCCTCTTGGAGGTAGTCCATCTCCTCGAGGTGCTCGCGCCAGCGCTGGTCGATGATGCGCAGCATCACCTGGCGCTCCACCTCGCGCATGACGGAGTCGCCGAGCTCGGTCTCGCGCTGCGCGTAGTGGCGCTGCGCATCGTCGAGCACGAGGGAGCGCAGCTGCTTCTTGTCGTCGGCGGCCGCGAGCTGATCGGCACCGACCGCGGTGGGCCAGAACGTCGTGAGCTCCTTCGAGAGGCCCTCGAGGTCCCACTCGTCGTTGGCCACCGAGACGCAGTGCGTCTCGATGAGGGCGTCGACGGCGTCCTCGAGGTACTCGTGGGCGGCGGCCCGCAGGTCCTCGCCCTCGAGGATCTGGTCGCGGCGGCGGTAGATCACCTTCCGCTGCTGGTTCATGACCTCGTCGTACTTGAGGACGTTCTTGCGGATCTCGGCGTTGCGGGTCTCGACCGTGGTCTGGGCTCGCTCGATGGCCTTGGTGACCATCTTCGCCTCGATGGCCTCGTCGTCGTCGAAGCGCCCCATCGCCCACTGGAGCGCGCCGGTGGCGAACAGCCGCATGAGCTCGTCGTCGAGCGACAGGTAGAAGCGGCTCTCCCCCGGATCGCCCTGACGGCCCGAGCGACCGCGCAGCTGGTTGTCGATCCGGCGGCTCTCGTGACGCTCCGAGCCGATCACATAGAGGCCACCGAGCGCACGGACCTCGGCACCCTCGGCCGCGCACTGCTCCTTGAACTCGGCGAGCAGCTCGTCGTAGCGAGCCAGGGCCTTGGCACGGGAAGCCCTCACGCAGCACCTCCTGGCGGGCGAGGCCCTCGGGGTTGCCGCCGAGGATGATGTCGACGCCTCGGCCGGCCATGTTGGTGGCGACGGTGACCGAGCCGAGCCGGCCGGCCTGGGCGATGATCTCGGCCTCGCGGGCGTGCTGCTTCGCGTTGAGCACCTCGTGGTGGATGCCGCGGTTGCGCAGCTGGCGCGAGAGGTACTCGCTCTTCTCGACGCTCACCGTGCCCACGAGCACGGGCTGGCCGCGCTCGTGCCGCTCCACGATGTCCTCGACGACTGCGTTGAACTTGCCGACCTCGCCCTTGTAGATCAGGTCGGCCTGGTCGGTGCGGATCACCGGCTTGTTGGTGGGGATCGGCACCACGCCCAGGCCGTAGGTGTTCATCAGCTCGGCCGCCTCGGTGGCAGCCGTGCCGGTCATGCCGGCGAGCTTGTCGTACATGCGGAAGTAGTTCTGGAGGGTGATCGTGGCGAGGGTCTGGTTCTCCTCTTTGATCTTCACCCCCTCCTTGGCCTCGACGGCCTGGTGGATGCCCTCGCTCCATCGCCGGCCCTCGAGGATGCGACCGGTGAACTCGTCGACGATCTTCACCTCGCCACCCTGGACGATGTAGTCCTTGTCGCGCTTGTAGAGCTCCTTGGCCTTGAGCGCCACCGTGAACTGGTGGACCAGGTTGCGCTGCACGTCGTCGTAGAGGTTCTCGACGCCGAGCGCAGCCTCGACCTTCTCGATGCCCGACTCGAGCGGCACCACCACGCGCTTGTCCTCTTCGACCTCGTAGTCGACGTCGCGCTTGAGCGAGCGGACGATCGAGGCGAAGCGGTAGTAGAGCTTGGCGGCATCGGCCACGCGACCCGAGATGATCAGCGGCGTGCGGGCCTCGTCGATGAGGATCGAGTCGACCTCGTCGACGATGCAGTAGTGGTGACCGCGCTGCACCTTGTCGGCCAGCTTCGGCGCCATGTTGTCGCGCAGGTAGTCGAAGCCGAACTCGTTGTTCGTGCCGTACGTGATGTCGGCGAGGTAGCTGAGCCGCTTCTCCTCGGGTCGGCTCTTGAACCCGGGCACCACGAGTCCCACCTCGAGCCCGAGGAACTTGTGGATGCGACCCATCCACTCGCCCTGGAACCGGGCGAGGTAGTCGTTCACGGTGATGAGGTGGACGCCCTTGCCCTCGAGCGCGTTCAGGTAGTCGTAGTGGCGCTGGCCGATGACCCGCTTGGCCGCCTCGCGCGTGACGGCGAAGGCCTCGATCGCGAGATCGTCGACCGATTCGCCGTTCGCGATGCGCTGGCGGAACTCGGGGGTCTTGGCCTGCAGCTCGGCGTCACTGAGCCGCTCCATCGCCGGTTCGAGGGCGTTGATGTCGGGCACCATGCCCTGCAGCGCCTTCAGCTTCTTCCCCTCGCCGGCGCGAAGGATGCGTTCGAGGATGCCCATGCGGTGGTCGAGCCTACCGGCACCGCCAAGAGCGGGGTCGGCGTCGCCCGCGCGTAGCGTGCCGCACCGTGTCCGGCGACGATGCGCGGTGGGGACCCAACCCGGCGCCGCCCTCCGTCGTGTCCCCACCGGTGATCGCCGCCCCGACCGACGACGAGCAGGACGACGCGACCGCGTCGATGGTGGCCGTGCGCCTCGGCGCGGCCGACGACGCCCCACCCGAGTTCGACGACCTGTTCCGCACCCACTACGAGCGCCTCGTCCGATCGCTGACGGTGGTCTCGGGCGACCGCGAGCGCGCCGCCGACGCCGTCCAGGAGGCCTTCGTGAAGGCGCACCTGCGCTGGCGACGGGTGCGGCGGCTCGACGACCCGGCCGGATGGGTGCGGCGCGTGGCCATCAACCGGCTCCGCGACGACCACCGCCGCGACGGGCGCAAGCAGCGGGCGCTCGACCGGCTGGCGGCGCGCACCCCCACGCACCACGACCCCGACGAGCCCGACGAGATCGGGCGGCTCCTCGCCCAGCTCCCCCGCCAGCAGCGCCTCACCACCGCCCTGTACTACGTGGGCGGGTTGAGTGTGGCCGAGATCGCCGACACGCTCGAGATCGCCGAGGGCTCGGTGAAGTCGCACCTGCACGACGCCCGGCGCCGCCTCCGCGCGGTGCTCGACCAGGAGGGCACCTCATGACGGACTTCGACGACGACCTGCTCGCGGACGCGCTCCGCGCCCGCTCCGGCGGCACCGCCGACGCCGGGGCGGCCTACGGCGCCGTCGTCGGCCGCGCCCGGGCCGTGCGGCGCCACCGCGCCCAGGTGGCCGGCCTGGCCTCGGTGGCACTCGTGGTGGCCGGGGGTGCGCTCGCGCTCCGGGGTGGCAGCGACTCGGTGCGCACACCCGCCGAGCGCCCACCCGCAGCGACGGACGACGACGCGACGACGGACGGGCCCAGCAGCACCGACGCGAGCACGACCACCGTCGGAGCGACGACGACCGAGCCGACCACCACCGTCGCGATCACCGCGGCGCCGACCTCGACGGCTCCGGCGACCACCACGGCACCGGCGACGACGGCACCGCCCACTCCGACCACGCGACCCACCACGACGGCAGCACCGATCGCCACCAGCGCGCCGACCACGACGGCACCGTCGGCCACCACCGGCCCGACCACCACCGTCGACGACGACGACGACACCTCCACGACCGTCGACGACGATGACGACACGTCCACGACCGTGGACGACAGCTCGGGCTCGGGCAGCTCCGGGTCGGGCAGCTCGGGCTCCGGCGGATCCGACGACGGGACGTGACCCAACCGGACGGCACGCTGCGTCGTGTCACCGGTGTTCCGTCCGCACACCCCAGGAGGTCACCGTGCACCGAGTCCGCTCCACCTTCACCCGCCCCGGGTTCGCCCGGATCGCCGCCGCCGGCATCGTCGCCGGCGCCACCCTCGGCATCGGCGGCCTCGCCGCGGCGCAGCTGAGCAGCGGCGGCTCCAGCCCGAGCCCGACGCCGGTGACGGTGGCCACCACGCAGGGCACGGTGACCAGCACGACGTCGGCCGTCATCGTGGCCGGCGCCGCCCCGACGACGAGCATCGACGACCACGGCGGCGAGCGCCCCGACGGCGTGTCCGACGACGGGCCCGACGTCACCACGGCGAGCGGGGGCACCACGGCACCACCCTCACGACGCAGCCCTCGGCCCGCACGACCTCGAACACCGTCACCTCGAACACCGTCACCTCGAACACCGTCACCTCGAACACCGTCACGTCGAACACCGTCGGCTCCGGCGCGGCACCCACGACCACCATCGACGACCACGACGATGACGACGACCGGGACGGCTGCGAGAACGACGACAACAGCGGTCGCGGTCCGTGCGGCGAGGACGAGCCTCGACTCGACGACGACCGTGACGACGGGCCCTCGACGACCATCGATGACGACGACGATGACGACGACGGGCCCTCGACGACCATCGATGACGACGACGATGACGACGACGGGCCCTCGACCACGATCGACGACCGCGGCGGCGACCGCGACGACTGATCCCCCGGTGGTCAGGCGGCCACGCCCGTCGGGACGAGCCGGCGAGCCGGCGCCGACCCGGAGGGCGTGGCTGCCACCGCCGACCGCACGACCCGCCGGGCGCCGGCGGCCGACAGCGCCGCCGCAGCCGCCCGCAGGGAGGAGCCGGTCGTGGTGACGTCGTCGACGAGCAGCACCCGCTTCCCGTCGAGCCCCGGCCGGGCGCGGTACCCCGGCCCCGCCAACCGCTCGTGGCGGCCGCGGCCGGTCTGCGCCGGCCCCGGCACCCGCTCGAGGAGCGCACGGCAGGGCAGGCCGAGCTGCCGGGCGACCACTCGGGCCACCAGCTCGGCCTGATCGAAGCCGCGGTGCCGGCGGCGAGCGGCGCTGGTGGGCACCCAGGTGACCACGTCGACATCGTGCGCGGGACGCAGCCCCGCCTGCAGCAGCCGGGTGACGAGCAACCCACCCAGGTGCGCCGCGGCCGCCCGGCGATTGCGGTACTTCAGCCCGAGCACCACGTCACGGGCCCGACCGGTGAAGGGGACGGCGACGATGGTGCCCTCCACCGGCGTCACGGGCGC
This sequence comes from Ilumatobacteraceae bacterium, assembly GCA_025456105.1. Taxonomy (GTDB): domain Bacteria; phylum Actinomycetota; class Acidimicrobiia; order Acidimicrobiales; family Ilumatobacteraceae. Next base: position 6,475 of record JALOLG010000445.1, read on the forward strand.
CACGAGGGCGAACCGGCACACCCGGCACAGCGGCAGACCCGGTCGGTCGCATCCGGCACAGCGAGCATCGAAGAGCATGCCCCAGTCGTAGTCAGGGGGTGTGACGGAGTTCGCGGGGCGGTTCACGGCCGGTAGGTTCGCTCGTCGTGCCCGATC
>JALOLG010000063.1 GCA_025456105.1 Ilumatobacteraceae bacterium
CGATCCCGACCGTGCTGATCGTGAGGTGCCGCGCCGACAGCCCGAGGTCGTGGTGCAGCCGCTCGACGGCGCCCCACACGGCTGGCTCGTTGGCGAGCGGCTCACCCATGCCCATGAACACGACGTTCGACACCCGGCGATCCATCGAGCGCGCTCGGCGGCTCGCCCGCACCACCTGCTCGACGATCTCGCCGGTGGAGAGGTGGCGCGTGAACCCGGCCTGACCCGTGGCGCAGAAGCCGCAGGCCATGGCGCAGCCGGCCTGGCTGCTGATGCACACCGTGGCGCGGTCGCGGTAGAGCATGAGCACGGTCTCGATGAGGCTGCCGTCGTGCAGGGCCCACAGCAGCTTGACGGTCGACCCGTCGTCGCTCACCGACTCGGTCACCTGGGTGAGCGCAGCGGGCAGGCGCTCGGCGAGCTCGGCCCGCAGCGCGGCGGGCACCGACGTCCAGTCCTCGGGCTCGGCGAGCTGCTCGTGCAGGCCGGCCCACACCTGGTCGACGCGGTAGCGCGGCTGCCCGGCGAGCAGCTCGGCCAGCTCGTCACGGCCGAGGTCGTACCGGGTCGTGGGGCGCGCCGCCGCCTGCTCGCTCACGGGACCAGGGCGACGTACTCGTCGATGCGCCCGCGCAGCACGTCGAGGCTCGACTCCCAGAACGCCCGGTCGGTGACGTCGATCCCGAATCCGGCACCGAGCTGCTCGGCCGTCTCCATGCCCACGCGCGACAGCAGGTCGTCGTAGCCGGCGCGGAACGCGTCGGGCTGGTCGCGGTAGCGGGCGAACAGGCCGAGCCCGAACAGCAGGCCGTACGTGTAGGGCCAGTTGTAGAAGTGGCTGCCGTAGTAGTGCGGCTTCAGGATCCACATCGCCGCGAGGGCGGTCGACTGGTCGAGCCCGTCGCCGTACGCCTCGGCCTGGGCCTCGAGCATCAGCTGGTCGAGCTCGGAGATGCCGAGCGAGCGCTTGCGGCGACGCTCGAACACGGCGGTCTCGAACAGCACCCGCGACCGGATGTCGACCACCACCTGGTTGGCCCCGTTCAGGTCGACGTCGAGCAGGGCGAGCCGATCGGCACCCTCGGCCGCCCGCAGCCCGGCGTCCACGACGAGCGTCTCGCAGAAGATGCTGGCCGTCTCCGCGAGCGCCATCGGGAGGCGCCGCTGCAGCGCCGTCCGGTCGGCGAGCGTGACGTTGTGGTAGGCGTGCCCGAGCTCGTGCGCCGTCGTCTGCGCCGATTCCAGCGAGCCCGACCAGTTGAGCAGCACCAGCGAGCGGTCGCCGACGAACGGCATGCAGAAGGCGCCGCCCGTCTTGCCGTCGCGGGGCCCGGCGTCGATCCAGCGCTCGTCGAGAGCACGGTCGACGAGGCCGGCGAGGCGGGGGCTGTAGGTGGCGAACGCCGACCGGACGACGTCGATCCCCTCGTCCCACGACACCTGGCCGGTCCGCGCCGGCACGGGTGCGACGAGATCCCACCACGGGAGGGCGCCGGCGTGCCCGTGCAGCCGGGCCTTGGCGCGCATCCAACGGCGGAAGTCGGGCAGTGCGGCGACGACGGCCTCGGTCATGGCGTCGTAGGTGGCACGGCTGACGTTGTTCGCGAACAGCGAGGCGTCGAGCGGCGAGGCCCAGCCCCGCCGGCGGTTGACGACGTCGGCGTCGCCCTTGATGGCGTTCATCGCCGCAGCGACGGGGACCGCCACGGTGTGCCACGCAGCGACCTCGGCCTCGTAGGCCGCCCGGCGCACGGCGGGGTCGGGATGGGTGGCGAGGCCGCGCACCGCCGGCATCGCCATCACCTCGGTGCGGCCGTCGGGCAGGTGGACATCGGCGCTCAGCTGCGACGTGACGTCGCGCTGCAGGCGCGACCAGGCCGCCACCGACGTGGTCGACAGCTCGGCGTACAGGCCCTCCTCGGCCTCCGACATCTGGTGCTCGGCGCGCGCCGCGAGCACGCGCAGCGGGCCGACGTGCTCGTGGGCGATCGCGCTGACCGTGCCGAGCTCGTCGACCCCGAGCCGCTCGACCCACTCGGCCAGCCGAGCCAGCAGCGGGCGGGTCCGCGCCTGCAGGACCCCGATCTCGCTCGCCAGACCTTGCGCCTGCTCGTGCCGCGAGTCGGTGGACACCGTCGCGTGCACCACCACGTCGATCTCGTCGAGGTCGTCGGCGACGCGGTTGTAGGCGTCGATCACGGCGTCGGCCGCGGCACCGTCGGCAGCCGTGACCGCACGGCGCTCGCCGCCGCGCACGTCGTGCTCGTCGAACAGCGCCTCGAGCCGAGCGACGCCCGCGGCGGCGCGCTCCATCGCATCGGTGAACGAGCGCGCGTCGAGCGATTCGTGCACGTCGGCGACGCTCCAGCGGGGCAGCAGGTCGGGCGAGGCGTCGTGGACGGTCATGGTGCTCCTGGGGACGGGTCGGCGCTCGGGGGAGCGATGTCGCCGACGAAGGCCTGATCGGTGCGGTGTGGCGTGAAGCCCAGCTGCTCGTACAGGTGCACGGCCGGGGTGTTGTCGCCGTCGACGTACAGCATGCCGATCTCGGCGCCGCGCGCCGACAGCGACTCGAGCCCGGCGAGGGTGAGCTCGCGGCCCAGGCCCCGACCGTGGGCGTCGGGGTCGACCGCGATCACGTAGATCTCGCCCACGAGCGGATCGGTGTCGAGGTGGCGCTTGGTCCAGCAGAAGCCGTCGAGCCGGCCGCTCGTCTCGTGGAGCAGGAAGCCCTCGGGCTCGAACCAGGGCTCGCCCTCGCGCTGGCGCAGCGTGGCGAGGTCCCAGCCTCCCTGCTCGTGGTGGTGGCGGAAGGCGCGGTTGTTGACGTGCAGCCACGCCTCCTCGTCGCGACCCACCTCGAACGGGCGCGTCGTGATGGTGGTGGCGATCCCGGTGGGCAGGCTGCGGCGCATCTGCACGAGCCGCCGCCCGGGCGCCAGGCCGACGCTGGCGGCGAGGCGCTCGTGCAGCTCGGTCGGCTGGAACACCCACCAGTGCACGTGGCCGCCGCCGTCGTCGGCGATCACGTCGATGGCCGACCGCACGAGGTCGGGTCCGATGTCGCCGAGCTCGTCGCGGTGATGGGGCTCGACCACGAGCTCGAGTGCGAACGACGGGCGCTCGCCGCTGACGTTGCCCCGCGACACCTGGGCGTAGGCCACCGGGTGGTCGTGCCCCGGTTCCCACGCCACGAGGCCGACGAATCCCGCCCGTCCGCCGTGCACGAGATCGAGCCAGAGGTGGTCGGAGAGCGGACGGTGGCCGTCGGTGCGCTCGACGCTGGCGAGGAGCTTGGAGATCTGCTCGATGTCGGCGGGGTCGACCGATCGCTTGATCTCCACGCACCGCACGCATCGAGGGTACCCCTACCCTGGCGGGCATGGGACGACCGCGGACGCCGAGGGGTCGCGCGCGGGAGGTCGCCGCCCGGCTCGCGGTCGAGTACCCGGGCGCCGAGTGCGAGCTGCACCACACGAGCCCGTTCCAGCTGCTCGCCGCCACGATCCTCAGCGCGCAGTGCACCGACGCGCGGGTCAACATGGTGACCCCGGCCCTGTTCGCCCGCTATCCGGACCCGGCAGCCCTCGCGGCCGCCGATCCTCGCGAGCTGGAGGAGATCATCCGCTCGACCGGCTTCTACCAGTCGAAGGCGAAGAACCTGATCGGCATGGCGCAGGGGCTGCTCGACCGGTTCGGCGGCGAGGTGCCGACCGCGCTCGACGACCTGGTCACGCTCCCGGGGGTCGGGCGCAAGACCGGCAACGTCGTGCGCAGCGTGGCGTTCGACCTGCCCGGGCTCCCCGTCGACACCCACGTCGGGCGGCTCGCCCGCCGTCTGGGACTGACCGAGCACGACGACCCGGTGAAGGTGGAGCACGAGCTCGGGTCGTTCCTGCCGGCGCACGAGCGCGGGCGGTTCAGCCTCCGGCTCATCCTCCACGGACGGCGGGTCTGCGACGCCCGTCGGCCCCGGTGCGAGGACTGCGTGCTCGAGGACCTGTGCCCGTCGTCGACGCTGCGTGTGCGGGGGCGCCCGGTGCGTGGCCGTTCGGTGGTTACTTGACGGTAAGTCGAACGAGGATGCGCGTTTGTGCCCTCGAGGATGTGTACCTTTTCGCCAACCAGGTTCCCGCCACCTGGCCCTTGCGAGATCCAGGATCCGCCGCCTGACTCGCGACCGAGCGACGGCCCCTTCGGGGGCCGTCGCCGACGTTTTCGGCCCGGTTCGGCCGGCGCCCGTCAGCCCAGGATCCGCAGGGCGCGCCGGATGGCCCGCTCGGCGCCGGCCAGCTGCCGCTCGGCCTCGTACACCGCCGACACCACGTCGTCGCGCTCGGTGCCCAGGTAGGGCTCGGCGAGACCGGCCACGCGGTCGCGCGACCGGCCGACGGTCTCCGCGAGCGCGGCGAGCTCGGCCGAGGTGGACGAGTCGGGCGTGGCCATGGCGCCACCGTATTCGTGCCGGTGGCCCCGGGCGGGCGTCGGTAGCCTCGCCCGCGTGATCCGCGTCCGCGACGACCTGCAGGCCCTCGAGGGGTACCACTCGCCGCAGGTCGACGTCCGCGTGCGCCTCAACACCAACGAGTCGCCGTTCCCGCCGCCGGCCGCCTGGCACGACCGCTTCGCCGCGGCGCTCGCCGACGTCCAGTGGAACCGCTACCCCGATCGCGCCGCGGCCGACCTGCGACGCGCCATCGCCGACAGCCACGGTGTGGATCCGTCGCAGGTGTTCGCGGCCAACGGCTCCAACGAGGTGCTGCAGACGATGCTGCTCGCGTACGCCGGGCCGGGGCGCACGGTGCTCACGTTCGAGCCCACCTACCAGCTCCACGGGCACATCGCCCGGCTCGTCGGCTCGACCGTCGTCGAGGCGGAGCGGGCGGCCGACTTCACGGTCGACGTCGACGCGATCCGCGCGGCGGTCGGCAGCGCTGCGCCACACGTGGCGTTCCTGTGCTCGCCGAACAACCCCACCGGCCTCGTGGAGCCGCCGGCCAACGTGCTCGCGCTGCTCGACGCCGCCCCGGGGCTCGTCGTGGTCGACGAGGCCTACGCCGAGTTCGCCGACTGGTCGGCGCTCTCGCTCGTCGCCGAGGATCGTCCCCTCGCAGTGGTGCGCACGTTCTCCAAGACCTGGAGCATGGCCGGCACCCGGCTCGGCTACGCGATCGCTCCGTCGTGGCTGGTGGCCGAGCTCGACAAGGTCGTGCTGCCGTACCACCTCGACGCGGCCAAGCAGCTCGCCGGGCGGCTCGCCCTCGAGTTCGTCGACGAGATGGGCGCTCGGGTCAAGCACGTCGTGGCCGAGCGCGAGCGCGTGGTGGAGGGGCTCGAGTCGCTGCCGGTCGACGTGTTCCCGAGTGGGGCCAACTTCGTGCTGTTCCGGCCCCGGTCGCAACCCGGTCGTGCGGTGTGGCAGGGGCTGCTCGATCGCAGCGTGCTGGTGCGCGACTGCTCGAGCTGGCCCCGGCTGGCCGACTGCCTGCGCGTCACCATCGGCACCGACGACGAGAACTCGGCGTTCCTCGACGCCCTCCGGGAGGTCCTCTCATGAGCCGCCGCGGCGCCTGCGCCCGCACCACCAAGGAGACGTCGGTCACCGTCGAGATCGAGCTCGACGGCGAGGGCCGCGCCGACGTGTCGACGGGCATCCCCTTCTACGACCACATGCTCGACCAGCTCGGCCGTCACGGCGGGTTCGACCTCGTGGTCCGAGCGGAGGGCGACCTGCAGGTCGACACGCACCACACCGTCGAGGACGTCGCGCTCGCGATCGGCGAGGCGTTCCGCCAGGCGCTCGGCGACAAGGCCGGCGTGCGCCGGTTCGCGAGCGGTCGGTACCCGCTCGACGAGGCGCTCGTCGACGTCGCCCTCGACCTGTCCGGTCGCCCCTTCGTCGTGTGGGAGGTGCCACCGCTGGCGCTCGAGGCGCTGCCGCTCGGCGACCCGCCGTTCGACCCCCAGCTGGCCGAGCACGCCATCTCGTCGTTCGCCACCGCGGCCGGCATCACGCTGCACGTCGAGCTGGTGCGCGGGCGCAACACGCACCACGTCATCGAGGCGGCGTTCAAGGGCCTGGCGCGGTCGCTGCGCGACGCGGTGCGCGTCGACGGCGGTGGCGTGCCCTCCACCAAGGGCGTCCTGTGACGGGCACCGCCGACGGTCCGCTGCTCGCGGTGCTCGACTACGGGATCGGCAACCTCCACTCGGCGCAGAAGGCGCTCGTGCGGTGCGGTGCCGACGCCCGCCTCACCACCGACCCCGGCCTGATCGCCGACGCGGCCGCCGTGGTGCTGCCCGGCGTCGGTGCCTTCGGCGCGTGCATGGCCGCGCTGCGGCGGTGCGGGCTCGAGGAGCCGACGCTCGACGCCGTGGCGTCGGGCCGGCCGTTCCTCGGGATCTGCGTCGGGATGCAGATGCTGTTCGACCGCAGCGAGGAGACCGACGGCGCGCGGGGCCTCGGGGTGATCCCAGGGGTCGTCCGCTGGATCCCCGACACCGTGAAGCGGCCGCAGATGCAGTGGAACCGGCTCATCGTGGTCGACGGCGACGAGCCGATGCTGGCCGGTCTGGGGCCCGATCCGTGGGTGTACTTCGTGCACTCGCTGCACGGCGTGCCCGACGACCCGGCGGCGGTGGCGGCGACGTGTGAGTATGGCGCCACGCTCAACGCGGCGTTCCGGTCGGGCACCGTGTTCGCCACCCAGTTCCACCCCGAGAAGTCGGCCGCCACGGGCCTCGCCCTGCTCGCCAACTTCGTCCGGATCGCGGCCGGGGAGGCGCGGTGACCGTCGAGCTCTACCCGGCCATCGACGTCCGCGGCGGCAACGTGGTGCGTCTGCGCACCGGTGACTACGCCGACGAGACGGTGTACGGCGACGACCCCGTCACCGTCGCCCGCTCGTTCGCCGACGCAGGTGCCTCCTGGATCCACGTCGTCGACCTCGATGCGGCCCGCAGCGGCGACCCCGTCAACCGAGCGGTGATCGCTGCGGTCGCCGACGCGGTGCGCGGGCGGGCCGGCGTGCAGACCGGGGGTGGCGTGCGGACGCTCGACGACGTGCGGGCGCTCGCCGACGCCGGCGTCGCCCGGGTGGTGATGGGGTCGGCCGCGGTGGCCGAGCCGACGCTGGTGGAGCAGGCGTCCGCCGTCCTCCCCGTCGCCGTGGGCCTCGACCACCGCGATGGCGAGGTGGCCGTGCACGGGTGGACCGAGGGCTCGGGACTCCGCCTCGACGTCGCGCTGGGTCGCTTCCCGTCGGCCGCGGCGTTCGTGATCACCGACATCAGCCGTGACGGGATGCTCGCGGGGCCCGACGTCGAGGGCCTGCGATGGGCCGCGTCCCTCGCGGACGTGCCCGTGATCGCGAGCGGCGGGGTGGCGTCGCTCGACGACATCCGGGCGCTCGCTGCGGTGCCGGGCATCGCCGGCGTGATCACGGGCAAGGCGCTGTACGAGGGTCGCTTCGACGTCGCGTCGGCGCTG
>JALOLG010000446.1:0-828 GCA_025456105.1 Ilumatobacteraceae bacterium
CGAGGAAGCCCCCGCGCAGGTGACCCGCATGGAACAGGAGCACGCCGATCACGGCGAGCGCCCGCAGGCCGTCGAGGGAGGGCAGGTGGGCCCAGCCGCCGGGCCCGGCATCGATGGGTGGCGCTGCCGTGGCAGTCGCCGTCGGCTCGGGCGCCGGTGTGGGGGCGACCGTCGCGCTCACGACTGCCGCGCGCGGCGCACGGCGTCGCCGATCGCCGAGTAGCGCACGATGCAGACGAGGGCACGGACGCCGTCGCGCCACCCGATCTTCTTGCCCTCGTCGTACGTCCGGCCGGCGTAGGAGATGCCGACCTCGTAGATGCGCCAGCGCCCGCGGGCGAGCTTCGCGGTGATCTCGGGTTCGAACCCGAACCGGTCCTCCTCGATCGAGATCGACTGGATGACCTCGCGCCGGAACGCCTTGTAGCACGTCTCCATGTCGGTGAGGTTGAGGTCGGTGAACATGTTCGACAGCAGGGTCAGGAGCCGGTTGCCGAGCGAGTGCCAGAAGTACAGGACGCGGTGCGGCCGACCACCCAGGAACCGCGAGCCGTAGACCACGTCGGCCAGGTCGCCCTCGAGCGGCTCGAGCAGGCTGCCGTACTCGGCGGGGTCGTACTCGAGGTCGGCGTCCTGCACCACCACGTAGTCGGCCGAGGCCTTGGCGAACCCGGTGCGCAGCGCCGCGCCCTTCCCCTGGTTGCGCTCGTGGAAGACCACGTTGACGCGCTCGTCGTCGACCGCGGCCAGCAGGTCGCGGGTGCCGTCGGTGGACCCGTCGTCGACGACGATCACCTCGGCGACCCAGGGAGATTCGAGCACCCGGTC
>JALOLG010000446.1:863-3559 GCA_025456105.1 Ilumatobacteraceae bacterium
GTCAGGACGGTGGCGTGCTCGTTGAAGCACGGCACGACGACCGAGAGGCAGCGACGCGGCTGGGTCACGAGAGAGGAATGCTACCGACGCGTGGGCGGCGGTCGGGAGCGCTGAGCGAGCCGGCGAGGAGCGCCAGCACGAACACGCCCAGGTCGTGCAGGTCGGCGAACTCGCCCGGCCAGCCGGGTCCGGGGAACGGTGCGTACACGACGACCCGGCGCACCATCAGCAGGCCGATGCCGATCCAGATGGCGAGGCCGGCGACGGCGAGCAGGCGCGGGCGCCCGAGCCGGCCGGCGACGAGACCCAGCACAGCGGCGGCCGCCGCCCAGACGGGGCCGAGGAGCGCCAGCGCGACGACGGCCGCCAGCGGTGCCGGCGCCCACCATCGAGATCCGGTGATGCCGGGTCCGGTCTCGCGCCCGATGCCGGCGAGCCGCGGAGGTGTCCGCAGGCGGGTCGGCCGGCGGCGACGGTCGGCGACGGCGAGGACGATGCAGACGGCGACGGCGACGGCGCTGATCGCGAGACCGAGGGTGACCGGCCGCTGCTCGCCCCACTCGAACCGCACGGTCCGGGGCTGCGCGGCGGGCTCGAGCCACCAGCCGTGGAACCCGCCGTCGACGAGGACGGGATCGCCGAGCGAGGCACCGTCGAGGGAGGCGCTCCATCCCGGGTTGAGCCCCTCGCCGAGGACGATCCAGCACCCGTCGGGGCAGGCGCCGACCTCGGCCACGCGGTGCAGCCGCCCCCGCTCGAGCAGCTCGATCGACGGTCGGGGCGTCGTGGCGGTGGGGCGCGGATCGCGCAGCACGATGCGATCGACGTCGAGCGCGGTCAGCGCGCCGGGTGCCGTGGCGATCTCGACGGTGCCGGCCGGCAGGTCGACGGTGGCCGCGTCGCACGCGCCCGCCACGACGGGGTCGCCGGCGATCAGCGCCTCGGTGCTGGGCGATCCGAGGTCGACGGCCAGGGGCTCGCCGTCGACCGTGACGAGATCGTCGCGGCACCCGAACGAGACGGTGTCGGGGAGGGGACGGGGCGTGATCCCGGCGCCCTCGAGCTCGGCGATCGCCACCGGCAGTCCCACCACCTCGGCGGAACGGCGATCGCGGGTGGTCCGCACGTCGACGTCGACGAGCTCGATCGTGAGCACGGTGTCGACCGCGAGCCCTCCGGTGACGAGCGTCGACCAGCCCTCGGCATCGGCTGGCGGCACGTCGGCCTCCACCGGTCCACCGACGCCGGTGAGACGGACCTTCGTGATGGGGCTCGTGTCGCCCCCGGGTTGACGGAGGCGGAGCGTGTCGATCGTGCCCGCCGCGACCGGCACCGTCACGCTCAGACCATCGGCGACGTCGAACGGCCCGATCCAGGCGGTCGCCGGATCACCGTCCGTGGCGGCCCAGCCGCCGGCGTTCGGCATCCCGGTGAGCCGGGCGCTCGCCACCGCGACATCGGCGCCCAGCAGGTCGGCGATCGCACGGTCGCTGGCTCGCGGGTCGAGTCGGACGGTGGCCGTGGGCGCGGCGCCGGTGATCGCGGTCGGGAGGTCGAGGCGCCGGCGCAAGGTGGGCTCGGGGTCGTGCCGCCACCGGTCGGCAGGGTCGACACGCCAGCGGGTGAGGACGACATCGGTGGGCGCGCCGGTGGCGGGGATGCTCGGGACCCGAACGATCTCGGTGGTCGGGCCGCGCCCGGTGCGGATCTCGGCGAAGCCCACCGCATCGGGGCCGGCGCCCTCGCGCAGGGCCTCGGCCGTCTCGGCCACCGTGAGTCGCACCCGGCGGCCCGCGGTGGGCAGGTCGACACGCTGGCCCGGCTCGGCGCGCGAGCGCTCGTCGAGCGTGACCCGCACCGGCTCGGCGTCGTCGACCGCGACGTCGACCGCGGTGATCCAGCGCGTGACGGGCCGGCCGGTGACGCCGAGCCCCGGCTGCACCAGCTCGAGGGTCGTCAGGGGCTCGTCGCTCGTCAGCTCGATCGCCTCGCCGACGGCGTCGGCGCGGTCGGCGACGCGCCACGCCGTGGCGGGATCACCGTCGATGGCCATCGCGGCCCGGTCCTCGGGTCGGTACGCGAAGGGCTCGCCGTAGGCGGTGGCGCGGGCGGTGACCGGGCCGTCCTGCAGGGCGACGGTCTGGTCGGCGGCGGCGTCGGACTGGACGGCGAGACGCTGATCGGCGGTGTCGGGTCGGAGGACGTCGGTGTCAGGGCCGCCGGACTCGGTGAAGCCCCGGGTGTCCTGGCTGCTCCTCCACTGCCGTGCCTGGTCGCGGTTCGAGTCGGTCACGATCAGGCGGCCCGGGGCCGGACCGCCTGGCGCGCCCGCGTAGACGAGCAGCTCGCTGCCGTCGATCAGGCCCGCCGCGGGACTTCGCGCGGATCACGGTCTCGGGGGCGTCGACTTCGCTGAGCCACACCGGCGCCAGTGGCGTCCCCACGCGGGGGTCACCGACGGAGCGCTCGTCGACCGAGGGGACGACGGCCTCGGCGACTGCGGGCTCACCGTACGGCGTCGGCGCGCCGATGCCGTCGCCACCGCCATCGACCAGCGACGCCGTCAGCTCGGGTCGCGGCGAGCGGTAGCGGTCGAACCAGATGTCGTTGGTGAGCCACACGGTGCTCGCGCCGAACAGTCGTGCTAGCGGCGCGATCGCGGCGCGCTCGGCGGTGCCCTCCTGGAACCGGTCGTC
>JALOLG010000064.1 GCA_025456105.1 Ilumatobacteraceae bacterium
GGCCGGGCGGCCTCCTGCCACGCACGCACGACGTCGTCGCGGTGGACGCGACCGTCGGTGGTCCGCACGGTGCTGGCGTCGACGTGCAGCTCGACGGCCAGGTGGCGGATGATCGGCGACGTGACGTGGGCGGCCGTCGGTGCCGTGGGCCGAGGACTCGGGGGTGGCACGGCGGGCGTGGGTTCCCGTGCCGCCGGGGGCGGCGTGGGTTCGACCGCCGGCGCCGACGCCCGAGCCGGTCGCACGGCCGCGCCCACCGGACCCATCCGGGCGATGGGCGTCCCCACGGGCACCAGCTCACCCTCGCCCACGAGCAGCTCGACCACCGTGCCCGGCTCGAACACCTCGACCTCGATGTCGGACTTCTCGGTCTCGACGATGACGACGATCTGCCCGCGCTCCACCTGATCGCCGGGGTGGACGAGCCACTCGGTGATCCGACCCTCCTCCATGTCCGCGCCGAGCGAGGGCATGCAGAAGTCGGTGGCCGTGGTCGCCTGCGTGCTCACGCGGTCACCACCTCGCCGGGGTCGGCGACGCGACCCTGCATCGCAGCGCGGGCTGCTGCCACCACCTTGGCGACGCTGGGCATGGCGGCACGCTCGAGGTGGTCGGGGTAGGGCAGCGGGATCTCGGCGGTGGCGACGCGCCCGACCGGGGCGTCGAGGTCGTAGAACGCTTGCTCCATGATGCGGGCAGCAACCTCGGCGGAGATGCCCACCGAGCGCCACCCCTCGTCGACCACGACGGCCCGGTGGGTGGCCTGCACCGAGGCCATGATCGTGGCGTCGTCGAGGGGGCGCAGCGACCGCAGGTCGACCACCTCGGCTTCGATGCCCTCGGCGGCGAGCTCGTCGGCAGCCGCGAGGCACAGCGGCAGCGTCCCGCCGAACGTGACGAGCGACAGGTCGCGCCCGGGCCGACGCACCACCGCCCGCTCGAGCGGGACGCCCGGGTCGGTGTCGGGCACCGGACCCGACGCGTTGTAGAGCGCGCCGTTCTCGAACACGATCACGGGGTCGGGGTCGTCGAGCGCTCGCTGGAGCATCCACCGGAAGTCCTCGATCGTGCCCGGCGCCACCACCTTGATGCCCGGGATGTGCGCGTACCAGCCGTCGAGGCTGTGACTGTGCTGGGCGGCCAGCTGGCGTCCGCCGCCGGTGGTCATGCGGATCACGAGCGGCACGCCCACCTGCCCGCCCGACATGTGCCGCAGCGTCGCCGCGTTGTTCATGATCTGGTCGAGCGCGAGCAGGCTGAAGTTCACCGTCATGATCTCGACGATCGGGCGCATGCCGGCGATCGCCGCACCGATGCCCGCGCCGACGAACGCCGACTCCGAGAGCGGTGTGTCGCGGATCCGCTCGGGACCGAACTCCTCGAGCATCCCCATCGAGACGGCGAAGCACCCGCCGTACTCGCCGACGTCCTCGCCCATCAGGAACACGCGCGGATCGGCCCGCATCGCCGCCGACATGGCCTCGCGCATCGCCTCACGGCCGGTCATGTCCCGGATCTCGCTCATCGTGGTGCCTCCGCGTAGAGGTGACGCTCGAGGTCGGCGACGTCCTCCACCGGGGAGGCGTCGGCGAACTCGACGGCGGTGTCGATCTCGGCGTCGACCTCGGCCTCGATCGCCGCTCGCGCCGCGTCGGCGTCGTCGATCTCGCCGTCGGCGACCATCCGCTCGAGCAGGATCGTGATCGGGTCACGGTGGCGCCACTCGGCCACCTCGGCCTTGTCGCGGTAGCGCTCCGGGTCGTACATCGAGTGCGCCCGGAACCGGTACGTGCGGTACTCGACGAACGCCGGCCCAGCGCCGGTGCGCACGTACGAGAGCGCCCGCCGCGTCGCCGCGACGACCTCCTCCACGTCCATCCCGTCGGTGGGCCACGACGGCATCCCGTAGGTGATCGCGCGGAGCGCGATGTCGGTCGACGCCTCGCTGCGGGTGAGCGCGGTGCCCATCGCGTACAGGTTGTTCTCGCAGGCGAACAGCACGGGGAGCTGCCAGAGGGCGGCCAGGTTCATGCTCTCGTGGAACTCGCCCTCGGCGACGGCGCCCTCGCCGAAGAAGCACACGGTGACGCGCTCGCGCCCGGCGAGCTTGTCGCCGAGCGCCAGGCCGACGGCGAGCGGCAGGCCGCCACCCACGATCGCGTTGCCGCCGTAGAAGCGCCGACCGGCATCGAACAGGTGCATCGAGCCCCCGCGTCCGCCGGAGCAGCCGTCGACGCGGCCGAACATCTCGGCCATGACGGCGCCGGGCGGCACGCCCTTCATGAGCGCGTGGCCGTGCTCGCGGTAGGTGCCGACGGCGGCGTCGTCGTCGGAGAGCAGGTGCCCGACCCCGCACGCGATCGCCTCCTCGCCCACGTACAGGTGGAGGAAGCCGCGGATCTTGGTCTGCTGGTAGAGCTGCGCGCAGCGCTCCTCGAAGCGCCGCACGAAGATCATGTCGCGCAGCAGCGAGCGTCGGGTCTCGGCGTCGAGCCGGTTCATGAGGAGCTCCCTCCTTCGAGCGTCGACAGGTCGCCCTCCGGCAAGCCGAGCTCGCGGGCCCGCAGGAGGCGGCGCATCACCTTGCCGCTGCGGGTGATCGGCAGCTGGTCGACGGCCAGGATCTCGCGCGGTGCGACGGCGGCGCCGAGGCGCCGGCGGGCGTGGGCCATGATGCTCGTCATCACCTCGTCGGTGGGCGCCACGCCGCGTCGGAGCACCACGCGGGCGTGGATCACGTCGCCCGCCACCGGATCGGGCACCCCGTACACACCCGAGCCGGTCACGTCGGGGTGCTCGTTGAGCACGCTCTCCACCTCGAACGGCCCGATGAGGTGACCGGCCGTCTTGATGACGTCGTCGGCGCGCCCGACGAACCAGAAGCGGCCCTCGGCGTCGCGGCGGGCGAGGTCGCCGGCGAGGTACCACCCGTCGGCGAACGCCTTCGCGTAGCGATCCGGGTTGTTGAGGTAGGTGCGGAACATCGACGGCCAGCCGGGGCGCAGGGCGATCATGCCGATCCGGTCGGGGTCGGCGATCTCGGTGGCGTGGCCATCGCCGTCGAGCACGATCTCGCCGTGGTCGTCGGTGGCGAGCAGCGTGGCCTCGATGCCGAGGACCGGGCGGCCCATCGAGCCGGGCGTCACCTCGGCGTCGTGGGGTGTGGCGATCATGATCGCACCGGTCTCGGTCTGCCACCACGTGTCGCGGAAGGTGACGCCGAGCTCGTCACGGCCCCACACCACGGCCTCCGCGCTCAATGGCTCGCCCACGCTGAAGGCGGCCCGGATGCGGGTGAGGTCGTGGCCGGCCGCGAGCTCGGCGCCGGCCCGCATGAGCATCCGGATCGCGGTGGGCGCGGTGTACCAGACGTCGACCGACTGGGCGTCGAGGATCGAGTACCAGCGGGTGGGGTCGAGCTCGGCTTCGTCGACCAGCATCGTGGCGCCGACGCTGAGCGGGCCGATGACGCCGTAGCTCGTGCCGGTGACCCATCCGGGGTCGGCCGTGCACCAGTAGACGTCGCCGCGTCGCAGCCCGAACACCTCCTCGGTGGTGGCCCGCTGCATCGCGACCGAGTCGTGCACGTGCTGGGCGCCCTTGGGGGTGCCGGTCGTGCCCGAGGTGAAGTGCAGCAGCGACGGCGTCTCGGGCGGGGTGGGCTCGATCGCGAGCTCGGTGGCACCGTCGACCAGGTCGCCGTAGGCGATCGTGCCCTCGGGTGCGTCGGCTTGGTCGTCGACGTCGAGCAGGACCACGTGGCGTGCCGGCACGTCGGCCCGGATCGCCGCCACCTTGCGGCGCCACAGGGCCGAGGTGGTGAGGAGGACGGCTGCGTCGCCGAGCACCATGCGCTGCACGATCGGCTCGGGGCCGAACGCCGAGAACAGCGGACAGGCCACATGGCGGCCCCGGAGGGCGCCGAGCAGGGCCACGTAGAGACGGGGCACCCGGCCGGCGAGCAGGAAGACGGTCTCGCCGGGCCCGACGCCGAGCGAGCGCAGCGCGCCGGCGAACCGAGCGCTCTCGGCCATGAGCCGCGCGTACGTGTACGCCTCGCCCGGTGCGTCGGGTGGGTCGTCCTTCGCGAGGAACCGGATCGCGACGTCGTCGCCGTGGCCCGCGACCACGTGCCGGTCGATCGTCTCGAACGCGACGTTGACGCCTGCGCCGTCGGGGAGGCCGACGAGCCGCTGGCGGAGCTCGTCCCAGGTGGTCGCGGCGACGGGCGCGCTCACGGCGTCACCCCACCGTCTCGCAGTGCCATGCCCGACGGTACGCGCCGGTCGCGGCCCGCGGGCAGGGGCGAAGGTCCTGGTGCGCGCGGACGTGGGTCAGCGCGACCGGGCGCCGGTCAGTCCGTCTCGCCCTCGCCCTGCTCGATGGCGTCGAGGAACGTGTCGACGTCGTCGTCCTCGCCCCCCACGAGCCACACCACGACCTGGCCCTCGCTCGTCGGGTCGTCGAGGTCGTCGTCGGTCCAGGGCAGCACGCCGTCGATGGCGTACCGGTCGACCGTGATGTCCTCGTCGGACTCCTTGACCGGTGCCACGACCGCCAGCTCGACCTCGGCGTCCTGGGGCTGGTCGCGAAGGATGTCGATGAGCTCGCTCACGCGCATGTTGGGTCTCCCGTCTGGTTCACTGGTCGCCGAGCCAGCGGTCGGCGTGCTCGAGCAGGTACAGGCTCACATGTTTGCACCGCTCGAGGCTCGCCGACACGGCATCGTCGTTGTTGAGGTACACGTCGGCCAGCTCCACCGACATGCGCGCCACGATCGAGAGGCTGCGCTCGGGGGCGTCGGTGACGCTGGGGA
Organism: Ilumatobacteraceae bacterium; assembly: GCA_025456105.1. Classification (GTDB taxonomy): domain Bacteria; phylum Actinomycetota; class Acidimicrobiia; order Acidimicrobiales; family Ilumatobacteraceae. The sequence goes on from JALOLG010000064.1 coordinate 4,817, forward strand.
ACGAGTCGATCGCCGACACCTCGACCGGCAGCTCGACGCCGCCCACGCCCGCCAGCTCGGTGGCGAGCACGAGCAGGTCGGGCGGGTCGGGCAGCGGCGGCAGGGTCCACGTGAACAGCAGGGGGAACGTGAACCCGCGCGGTGGCTCGTCGTCGAGGTCGTCGAGCTTCACGATCTCGTCCTCGAACCCGAGCAGCGCCCGCGGGTCGACGTCGAGGCTCAGGTGCAGGTCGATCGGGCCGCTGCACGCCTCCTCCGGGTGGAGGTCGACCTCCCAGAGCTGGCGCAGCGAGTACGTCTCGACGAAGTGCCGCTCGTCGTGCACGTGGAACCCGTGGTCGATGGCCTGGCTCTTGATGTCGGCCACGAAGCCTGCAACGTCGATGACTGCCACTCGGGGCGAGGCTACCGTGCCGCCGTGCCCGGAGCAGGTGGCAGATCCGTCGACGAGCTCTTCGTGCAGGTCGCCGACGCGGTCGCCGCGGTGCTCGCCCGCACCTCGGACTGGGGACCCTCGGGGCGCCGCACGGGCCAGTACGCGGTCGACGTCGCTGCCGACGCCGCGTGCCTCGGCCTGCTGCACGGGTCCGGGCTCGCGGTGCTGTCGGAGGAGTCGGGCATCACTGGCGACGGCGCCACCGGCGCGATCGTGGTGGTCGACCCGCTCGACGGCTCCACGAACGCCTCCCGCGGTGTGCCGTGGTGCGCCACTGCGCTGTGCCTGGTGGTCGACGGCGTGCCGGAGCGGGCCCTCGTGGCGAACCACGGCACCGGCGAGCGGTTCACGGCCGTGCGCGGCGAGGGTGCCCGACGCGACGGCACGCTGGTCTCGGTGTCGGACTGCACCGAGCTGGCCAGGGCGATCGTCGGGCTGAGCGGCCTGCCGACCCACCACTACGGGTGGGCCCAGTACCGCGCGCTCGGTGCGGCGGCCCCCGACCTGTGCGCCGTCGCCGCCGGTGTGCTCGACGGCTGGTGCGACACCAGCACCGACGCGCACGGCGTGTGGGACTACCTGGCCGCGCAGCTCGTGGTGGAGGAGGCCGGTGGCGTGGTGGTCGATGCGCTGGGTCGTGACCTGGTGGCGCTCGATCCCGACGCCCGTCGCACCCCGGTCGCAGCCGCGACCACCGAGCTGCTCGACGCGCTGCTCACCGAGCGTCGGCGCTGAGCGCGCCGTCGATCGCGGCGACGGCGAACGCCGTCACGAGCGGCGTGCTGCCGAAGAACCCGTGCCGGCGACCGAAGCGGTAGAGCGCGTGCGCTGGCCACGAGCCGTCGTCGAGCTGCTGGTCGAGGAGCGCCGTGAGATCGGCGTCGGCCGCCAGCCCGAGATGCGCGGCGGCGGTGCTGCGCATCGCACGATCGAGCGCGATGTCGGAGGCGCCGAGCCGGGCCGTCACCACGGGGCGCAGCGGCTCTCCGACGCGCTCGCGCAGCTCGTCGGACACTGCGACGAGTCGGCTGGCGAACACGACCAGGGCGTCGGGGGAGGGGTAGTAGCGCGTGCCGTCGACGGCACCGCCCGCCGCGAGCACCGAGGCCAGGTGGTCGATCGTGGGGCCGGCACGGTGGAGGTCGCCCGACAGCGCGAGCAGGTGCAGGACGTTCGCGCACACCGCGGCGTCGACGTACCGGCGCTCGCCGGCCGGCGGGAGGTACACCTCGATCACGCCGTGATCGTCGACGTTGTCGACGATCCGGTCGATCGTGCGGCGCATCGGCTCGTCGGCGGTCGTGCCGCGTCGCAGCAGGGCCGACAGCCCGACGGCCGTGGTGTCGACGTCGGTGGGCAGCAGATCCGGCTCGAACATGAAGTCGAGGTGCCCGGCGGGATCGCGGCGGTCCGCCACCAGCGCGGCCAGGCGCACGGCGACCGGGTCGTCGGGGCGCAGTGCGTAGGCGAGCTCCAGCACGACCGCGGAGGTGAAGATCTCCAGCGGCCAGTCGTCGCGGTCGCCGAAGTAGGTCGACGGGTGCTCGACGGGGCGCGACATGTCGGGCGTCTCGCTGATGCTGCTCTGGAAGCCCACGTCGGTGACCGTCGCGGCGAGGTGGTCGAGGGCACGGCCGCGGGCGTCGTCGAGTCGGTCGGGACTCACACGGGTGTCCAGTCGGTGGTGGCCGCGAGCATCACGAGGCCGGCACCGTAGACGAGGGCCGTCGCCACCAGCGCCCAGGTCAGGCCCGCCGGCCGCCCATCGGGCCGCCACCAGCCCAGGCGGTGCAGCAGCGTCGGCACGTAGAGCAGCGCGAGCGGGACCATCGCAGGTGGGACGTCGCCGGTGGCCTGGGCCACTGCGGCGAGCAGCACCGTCGCGAGGGCAGACGCTCGCAGCAGCGCCGTGGCGCGCCGCCGGCCGACGCGAGTGGAGAACGTGCCGCCCGAGTGCTCGTCGGTGTCGAGGTCGCGCAGCTGCTGCTCGAGCTGGCCGCCCAGCGACACCACGGCGAGCAGCGCGACGATCACGACGTCGAGCGTCGACACGTCGACATCGATCAGCAGCAGCGGGATCACGTAGGGGTACGTGAGCGCGAACGCGGCGTGCAGGACCAGGTCGACGCCCGGCACGT
>JALOLG010000447.1 GCA_025456105.1 Ilumatobacteraceae bacterium
CGGGGCTCAGAACAGGGTCGGCTGATCGGAGCGCACCACCCGCCTGACCCCGGTCCACGGCACGTAGTGGTCCATGAACACCCAGCTGCGGCGGTGGATCGCCGACGGCCCGTAGCCCTGCAGCGCCGCCTTGTGCACCGGGCACGGGTAGCCCTTGTTGGTGTCGAACGCCCAGTACGGGTGGTCGTGGGCGAGCCGGCGCATCTCGCGGTCGCGCACGACCTTGGCCAGGATGCTGGCGGTGGCCACGCTCAGGCAGCGGCGGTCGGCGCCGACGCCCATCCGCACGGTGGGGACGAGCGGGCTCACGAAGTCCCAGGTGCCGTCGGTGACGGCGGCGTCGGGCTCGATGCCGAGCCCCTCGATCGCACGGCGGCACGCGAGGCGCTGTGCGGCCGCCATCCCCAGGTCGTCGCACTCCACCTCGCTGGCGCTGCCCACGGCCCATGCCACGCACCAGTCGGCGATGCGGTCGAAGAGCCGCTCGCGGTCGCGCTCGCTGAGCAGCTTGGAGTCGCGGATGCCGTTGACGCGCCGGTCGAGCGGCACCACGGCGGCTCCCACGCTGAGCGGCCCCGCCCAGGCTCCCCGTCCGACCTCGTCGATGCCGACGACCACCTCGTGGCCGGCGGCTCGCAGCTCGAGCTCGATCGCCCGGGTGGGTGCGCGCCCGCGGGTCATCGCAGCACGAGCTGCGCGACGCCTGCTTCGGCGACGCCCACCTGCCACCAGCCGGTCGACACCAGCTCGGCGGCGGCGTCGGGCCCGACGGCGGCCAGCAGCCCGCCCGAGGTCTGCGGGTCGAAGCACAGCGCCTCCGGTCCGGGTGCGGCGCTGGAGTCGAGGTGGCCGGCGAGGTAGTCGCGGTTGCGGGCGTCGCCGCCGGTGCGCGCACCGGCGGCCGCCGCCTCGGCCGCTCCCGGGTAGGCGACGATGCCGGAGGTGTCGACCACCACGCGCACACCGCTGCGGTCGGCCATCTCCCACCCGTGACCGGCGAGGCCGTAGCCGGTGACGTCGGTGACGGCGTGCACGGCGTCGCCGAGCGCGGTGAGCTGCTCGGCCGCCCCGCGGTTGAGCCGCCGCATGCCGGCGATCGCGGCCACCTTGTCGTCGTCGGTGCCGGCGGCGAGCGCGAGGCCGGTGCCGATCGGCTTGGAGAGCACGAGCACGTCGCCCGGGCGGATGCCGGCCTTGCGGAACACGCGATCGGGGTGCACCACGCCCTGCACCGCCAGGCCGAAGATCGGCTCGGGGTTGCGGATGGTGTGGCCTCCGGCCACGGTGCCGCCGGCCTCGGCCACCACCGCCGACGCGGCATCGAAGATCGCGGTGATCGCCTCGCGGGGGAAGTGCTCGGGGAACGCGGCGACGTTGAGTGCCATCACGACGCGGCCTCCCATGGCGAACACGTCGCTGCAGGCGTTGGCGGCCGCGATCGCGCCGAAGTCCGCGGGATGGTCGACCAGCGGCGGGAAGAAGTCGGTGGTCGACACGAGCGCCACGTCGTCGGTGAGCCGGTAGATGGCGGCATCGTCGAACGGGGCGAGGCCGACGAGGAGGCCCGGGTCGGCGCCCGACGGCAGCTCGGCCACGAGGTCGCGCAGCAGGGCCGCACCCCACTTGGCGGCGCAGCCTCCGCACGAGGTCCACTCGGTGAGACGCAGGTCGTCGAAGGGGGTGACGGTCGACATGGCCGCAGCCTACGAGGGGGGTGCGGGCCAGAGCGCCTCGCCCCGCGGCTCGGCGGTGTGCCAGCCGGGCGCGACCACCGGTGCGGTGAGCGTGGCCGGGTCGCCCTCGACCTCCCACAGCACCGCGGGGCGGTCGCCGTGCCAGCGGATCGCGAACGACACCGCGCTCGCCGGCCCGAGCGGCACGTGGTGCGCCTCGACCGACGCACCGAGCCACTCGGCCGGGAACCCGGCGGGGAGCAGCGCGCCGTCGTCGTCGGCGAGTCGCCGCTCCACCCACGGCACCACCAGGAGGTCGTCGGGAGCCTCCCCGGGCGGCGGCGCGGGGGTGCGGCGGAGCCGGATGCGGTCGAGGTCGGCGAGGCCACGGTGCTCGCCGGCGGCGGTCAGCACGCGGCCCGCGGCCGCGAGCGCCACGTCGGTGGCCCACCCGGTGGCACGCGCGCACGACTCGACGGCGTCGACCAGCTCGGGCACCCACGGGTCGGCGGGCTCACCCATGCGCACCAGCTCGCCGACGGCGACCGCGAACCGCTGCGGGTCGTCGGCACCGTGTGGCAGCACGCCGAGCAGCACCTCGCAGCGCTCGGCCACGAGGCGCTCGGCGAGCGGCTCCCAGGCGCCCGGCAGCGCCACCCGGCCGGACCTGCTCGAACGACGGCATCGGGGGCAGGGCACCACGCGCCGGACCGGTGTGAGCCAGCGCGACCCGGACGACGGCTCGGTGACCGATCGGCATCACCACCGCCTCGGCGGGCAGGTCGATGCCCTCGACCGGCACATCGGCGAACGGTCGCTCGGATCGGAGGTCGCGGTGGTCGAACGCCACGGCCACCGGCAGCGTGGAGTCGTTCTCGACCTCCACCACCGTGAGGCCGCCGCCGTCGGCCACCGACCAGACCCGCTGCACCACGTCGCCGTTCGGCACGCGCACGCGGGTCTCCACGACGGCGGTGCCGCCGAGTCGGCGCTGGCGGACCGACGGCTCCTGAGCGGGCACGTGCCACCGATCGTCGGCGGCGACGAACCACTCGAGCCCGCGGCCGCCGTCCCAGGGCTGCACTCCGCCCCACGGCGTGACGGTGGCGCGCCACGCGTGGCCGACCACTCCGGTGCTGACGCCCACGTCAGCCGTTCCCATCGCTGACGCCCACGTCAGCCGTTCCCATCGCTGACGCCCACGTCAGCCGCACCTGCACCACCTGCTCGGTGATCGGCATCTCGATGCCGTGCTGCACGGCGAGGTCGAGCACACTCGGCGAGCTCTTCACGCCCTCGGCCACCTGGTTGGTGGCGGCGAGCACCTCCTCGATGCTCTGGCCCTGACCCAGCGCGAGACCCACCGAGTTGTTGCGGCTCTGGCGCGAGGAGCAGGTGGCGATCAGGTCGCCCATGCCGGCGAGGCCGGCGAAGGTCATCGGGTCGCCGCCCATCGCCACGCCGAGGCGCGACATCTCGGCGAGCCCCCTGGTGATCAGCGTCGCTCGCGTGTTGTCGCCGAAGCCCATGCCCTCGGCCATGCCGGCCGCGATCGCGATGACGTTCTTCACCACGCCCGCGACCTCGCTGCCCACGACGTCGCCGTTGGTGTACACGCGCATGTTCGGGCGGCTGAAGATGCGCTGCAGCTCGGTGGCGATGGTGGGGTCGTCGATGGCCACGACCGCTGCCGCCGGCTGACCCGCCATGATCTCCTTCGCCAGGTTCGGCCCGGTGAGCACGGCCACCGGGTGACCAGGCATCTCGTCGGCCACCACCTCGCTCATGCG
>JALOLG010000065.1 GCA_025456105.1 Ilumatobacteraceae bacterium
ACGAGTCCCGACCGCGCGGTCAGGACTCGGTCATCGCGCGGATCTCGGCGGCGATCTGCTTCGAGAGCTCGTCCTGGGGCATGGCGGTCTGCATCGCCATGAGCTTCATCATGTCGCCCTGGACCTTGATCTTGCCCGACATGAACGCCTGCATGGCCACCGCCTGATCACCGTCGACGAACATCGCCTTGGCGGTCGCGTAGTCGGTGGTGACCGTCGCGTCGGGGCCCTCGAGCTCGCCGAGCTCCATGACGACCTCACCCGACGACGTGTCGAGGTGGGTGGTGACGGTGCCGTCGCCGAAGGGCACGTCGGTGATGACCTGGTTGATCCTGATCGAGGTGGTGATCTTGGGGACCTGGTCGTGGTACTTCGCCCGGATCTCGCGGGCGGCGTCCATCCACTCGTCGGACAAGAAGGGGTGGGTCATGGCGCCGACAGTATCCGGGACGACCGCGTGACGGCGTGGAGAGCGGCGAGATCGAGCTCGTACCCGAGCCCCGCCCCGGCGGGCACCGCGACGTGGCCGTCGACCACGCGGATCGGGTCGGTCACGATGTCGTGGGCGTAGAACCGGCTCGACGCGCTGATGTCGCCGGGCAGCGTGAACCCGGGGAGGCAGGCGAGTGCGACGTTCGCCGCCCGGCCGATGCCGGTCTCGAGCATCCCGCCGCACCACACCGGGATCCCGCGGTCGCGGCACGCGTCGTGGATCCGACGCGCTTCGAGGTAGCCGCCGACTCGCCCGGGCTTGATGTTCACCACCTCGGCCGCGCCGAGCTCGATGGCGTCGACGGCGGTCGCGGTCGACACGATCGACTCGTCGAGGCACACCGGGGTGCTCGACGCCGCGGCGAGCCGGGCGTGCCCGAGCAGGTCGTCCTCGGGCAGCGGCTGCTCGACGAGCAGGAGGCCGAACTCGTCGAGTCGGCAGAGGTGCTCGATGTCGGTCCTGGTGTACGCGGTGTTCGCGTCGACCTGGAGCGGCATCTGGTCGCCCACCAGCTCGCGCACGCGGCGCACCGGCTCGAGGTCCCAGCCCGGCTCGATCTTGAGCTTGATGCGCGCGTACCCGTCGTCGACGTAGCCCTGGACCGCCGCGAGCAGCAGGTCGACCGACTCGAAGATCCCGACGCTGACCCCGCTCGGCACCTCTCGGCGCTCGGCACCGAGGTGGGCGTGCAGCGTGGTGCCGAGACGTCGCAGCTCGGCGTCGAGGACCGCCATCTCGATCGCGGCCTTGGCCATCGGGTGGCCCTTCACGGGAGCGAGGCGGTGCGCGACGTCGGCTGCCGCGAGCGGAGCACCGGCGAGGCGGGGGAGCAGGTGGTGCTCGATCACGAGCTCGGCACCGTCGACGAACTCGGCGGAGTAGACGGGATCGCGCAGCGCGACGCACTCACCCCACCCCTCGGAGCCGTCGTCGAAGCCGGCTCGGACGAGCAGGACGTCGCGCTCGGTCTCGGTGCCGAAGCTGGTGCGGAACGGTGTGACGAGGGGCAGGTCGATGCGCCGCAGCTCGAGCTCGACGAGGTGGGTCACCTAGGCCCCTTCTTCGAGCAGGTAGGCGCCGTCGCGGCTGAAGCCGGTGACCGACCAGCCGTGCTCGAGCCGGCCGCCGAGCGCCCGCCGCACCTCGTGGCGCCACTCCGCCGCGAGGTGGTGGTCGGTGCGTCGCAGCGCCGTGATGTCCTCCGGCGTCGGCACCTCGACGGCGAGCGACGACGGCGGCCGCTCGCGCACCGCCTCCCCGCTCGTGGGCCAGGCGACGAGCAGGCGGTCGGTCTCGTCGCCTGCGTTGAGCGCGTCGTCGATCGGTCCGTAGAAGTCGACCAGGTACTCCTCGACCCGCGCCCCGAGGACCTCGATGTTGAACCAGGCGTTCCGTCGCACGAGCGGGTCGAAGGTCCAGGTGAGCCACGCCAGGTCGTGCTCGTGGGCCCACGTGCGCTGGTGCAGCTTGATCGCCCGGCCCACCCCGGCCTGGCGTGCGCCCGGCAGCAGCCCCGTCACGTGGCTGTGCAGCGCCGGCTCGCCGCGGTGGCGGGCGAGGAACCCGAACGACGCGCCCACCATCTGGGTCCCCGCGACGGCGGCGGCCACGTAGCCGCCACCGTGTGACACGGCTCGCATGATCTCGACGCCGACGATGGGCGTCGAGGTGCCCCAGATCTGCTGGAGCACGCGCTCCATGGCGGTCATCTCCTCGACCGTCGTGAGCAGCCGGATCTCGATCTCGTCGCTCATCGTGCACGGACCGTAGACGTTCCTCGTTGGTGCCCGGCGCCTCGGCCGGTAAGCATGAGGGCCATGGCGCGCATCCTGGTCACCGAAGACATCGCCGACGGCGGGCTCGACCGGCTCCGGTCGGCCGGCCACGAGGTCGACGTCCGGGCCGGTCTGTCGCCCGAACAGCTGCTCGAGGCGATCGTGGGCGCGCACGCACTGATCATCAGGTCGGCCACCCAGGTCACCGACGAGGTGCTGGCGGCAGGGGCCGACCTGGTGGTGGTGGGCCGAGCCGGCATCGGGCTCGACAACGTCGACGTCGACGCGGCCACGCGGCGCGGCGTCATGGTGGTGAACGCGCCGCAGTCGAACATCGTGTCCGCCGCCGAGCACACGATGGCGCTGCTGCTGGCCCAGGCCCGCAACGTCCCGCAGGCGCACACCGCCCTCGTGGCGGGCCGATGGGAGCGGAGCCGTTGGGAGGGCGTCGAGCTCGCCGACAAGACGCTCGGCATCGTCGGGCTCGGCCGCATCGGCAAGCTGGTGGCCGACCGGGCGAAGGCGTTCCAGATGCGGCTCGTGGCCTACGACCCGTTCGTGTCGGCCGACCGGGCTCGCCAGCTCGGGGTCGAGCTGCTGCCGCTCGACCAGCTGATCGCCGAGTCCGACTTCCTCACGATCCACCTCCCGAAGAACAAGGAGACCACGGGGCTCATCAACCGCGACCTGCTGCTGAAGGCCAAGCCCGGCCTGCGCATCATCAACGTCGCTCGCGGCGGGATCGTCGTGGAATCGGATCTCGCCGACTGCGTCCGCGACGGTGTCGTCGCGGGCGCTGCGCTCGACGTGTTCGACACCGAGCCCACCACCGAGTCGCCGCTGTTCGGTCTCGAGTCGGTGGTGGTCACCCCGCACCTCGGCGCGAGCACGCGCGAGGCGCAGGACAAGGCCGGCGACACCATCGCCGACATGGTCCAGCTCGCCCTCGCCGGCGACTTCGTGCCCTTCGCCGTCAACGTCAGCGCCGCCGAGGCCAACGAGACCCTGCGCCCGTTCCTGCCGCTCGCCGAGCGGCTCGGTCGGCTCTTCTCGTCGCTCGTCGGCGAGGCGGTGCCCACCCTCGAGCTGTCGTTCGAGGGTGAGATCGGTGGCTACGACACCCGCATCCTGGGCCTCGCCGCCCTGAAGGGGTTCTTCGGTGGGATCAGCGACGAGCCCGTCACCTACGTGAACGGGCCCCAGCTGGCACGCGACCACGGCGTCGACGTGCGCGAGACGAGCTCCACCTCGTCCGACGACTACGTCAACCTGGTCACGGTCGCCGGTGGCGGCCACTCCATCAGCGGCACGCTCACCGGGCGTCGGGGCGAGCAGCGCATCGTCGGCATCGACGGCCACACGTTCGACGTGCCGCCGTCGGAGCACATGGTGATGGTCACCAACGACGACCGCCCGGGTGTGATCGGCACCGTCGGCCTGCTCCTCGGCGACGCCGGCGTGAACATCGCCGACATGGACGTCGGCCGCGCCGAGACCGCCGGCACCGCCGTCATGCTCATCGCGCCGTCGGCCGAGGTGCCCGCCGAGGTCCTCGCCGCGCTGCGATCGGCGCCGGGCATCCTCAGCGTCGCCGAGCTCCGCGGCTGACGGTCTGCCGCTCTCGTGCTCCGGGAGGGGTCGTGCGCCCCTCCACGAGCACCAGAGCGCGAGATGGGTCAGGCAACGGCGGCGATCGCGTCGCGGGTGCGCCGAGCCGCGGCGCGGGCCGCGTCGGCGAAGTCGTCGTGCGGCGACGCGTAGAGGATCTCGCGCGAGCTCGACACGATCAGGCCGGTGCCCGCGCCCGTGCGGCCGGCCTGCACCGAGCCGGTCAGGTCGCCGCCCTGGGCGCCGACCCCCGGCACGAGGATCGGCAGCTCGCCCACCTGGGCCCGCACGTCGGCGAGCTGGCTCGGAGTGGTCGCGCCCACCACGAGGCCGCAGTCGCCGATCGCCGCCCAGCGGTCGGCCACCATCCGGGCGACGTGCAGGTAGAGGGGCGTGCCGTCGACGACCAGGTCCTGCAGCTCGCCGGCGCCCGGGTTGCTGGTGCGGCACAGCGCGATCACGCCGCCCGCCTCGAGGAACGGCGCCGCCGCATCGGTGCCGAGGTAGGGGTTGACGGTGACGGCGTCGGCGCCGTAGCGCCCGAACGCCTCACGCGCGTAGAACTCGGCCGTCGAGCCGATGTCGCCGCGCTTGGCGTCGAGGATCAGCACCACCTCCGGGTGCTGGGAGCGGATGTGCTCGCACACCCGTTCGAGCGCCGTCTCGGCCCGGTGCGCCGCGAAGTGGGCGATCTGGGGCTTGAACGCGCACACCAGGTCGGCGGTGGCGTCGACGATGGCGGTGCAGAACCGCTCGATCGCGTCGGGCGCCGCGTCGAGGACGTCGGGGAAGCGTGCCGGATCGGGGTCGAGCCCGACGCACAGCATCGAGCCCGACCGCTCCCAGGCGCGGCGGAGCCGCTGGTGGAACGTCACTCCTCGAGCGAGATCGCGGCGGTGGGGCAGAGGTCGGCCGCCTCGCGCACCTTGTCGTGCAGCTCGGCGGGCGGCTCCTCCTGGAGGATGTAGAGGTAGCCGTCGCTGCGCACCTCGAACACCTCCGGGCACACCTGCATGCAGGCACCCGTCGATGCACACACGTCGAAGTCGACGCTCACCTTCATCCCGACCCCCAGTCGCTCATTCGTTGGACGGTTCGCACGGTAGTCGGAACCGGTCAGGAGAGCTGGCGCTCGAACGCCGACAGCACCGCACGCAGCGACGCGGTGGTGATGTTCGGGTCCATGCCGATGCCCCAGCGCACCGAGCCCTCCTCGCTCGAGCTCTCGACGTACGCGACGGCGGTGGCGTCGGCGCCTCGGCCCATCGCGTGCTCGGCGTAGTCGAGCACGTCGAACGGGCGATCCGACGCGGCGCGCAGCCCGTTGACGAAGGCCTCGATCGGTCCGTCGCCCTCGCCCGTGACCGTGTGGGCCGTGCCGTCGATCTCCACCTGGGCCGTGAGGCGCGTGCGGCTCGATCCGTTGCTGCTCGACGACGTGAGCTCGTGGCTGCGCAGCCGGCACCGGGGCTCGTCGGGCAGGTACTCGCCTCGGAACGCCTCCCACATCACCGAGGGGCTGATCTCGGTGCCGGAGTCCTCGGTGATGTGCTGGATGGTGCGCGAGAACTCGATCTGCATGCGGCGCGGCAGGTCGAAGCCGTGCTCGGACTTCATCACGTAGGCGACGCCGCCCTTGCCCGACTGGGAGTTGACGCGGATGACGGCCTCGTACGTGCGGCCGACGTGCTTGGGGTCGATCGGCAGGTACGGCACGCCCCACTCCGGGTACTCGCCGTCGACCCGCTTCGCGTCGAGGGCCTCGAAGCCCTTCTTGATCGCGTCCTGGTGCGAGCCGCTGAACGCCGTGTACACCAGGTCGCCGACGTACGGGTGGCGCGGGTGCACGGGCAGGCGGTTGCAGTACTCCGCCGTTCGGCGCAGCGCGTCGATGTCGGAGATGTCGAGCTCGGGGTCGACGCCGTTCGCGAACAGGTTCATTGCCAGGTTCACGATGTCGACGTTGCCGGTGCGCTCGCCGTTGCCGAACAGGGTGCCCTCCACGCGGTCGGCGCCGGCCATCACGCCGAACTCCGCCGCGGCCACCGCGCACCCTCGGTCGTTGTGCGGGTGCAGGCTCAGCACCACGTGCTCGCGGCGGCTGATCGTGCGGCCGAACCACTCGATCACGTCGCCGTACACGTTGGGGGAGTAGCACTCGACAGTGGCGGGCAGGTTGAGGATGATCGGACGGTCGGCCGTCGGCTCCACGACGTCCATCACCGCCTCGCACACCTCGATCGCGAACTCCGGCTCGGTGAGCGTGAAGCTCTCGGGCGAGTACTCGTAGCGGATGCGGGTGTGGCCCATGCCCTCCTCGAGCTTGCGGCACAGCTTCGCCCCGTTCACCGCGATGTCGACGATGCCAGCCCGGTCGAGCCCGAACACGACCTCCCGCTGGAGCGGGTTGGTGGAGTTGTAGAAGTGCACGATGGCCCGCGGGGCGCCCTCGAGGCACTCGTAGGTGCGCTCGATCAGCTCCTGGCGGCACTGCACGAGCACCTGGATCTCGACGTCGTCGGGGATCAGGTCGTCGGTGATCAGCAGCCGCACGAAGTCGAAGTCGGGCTGGCTCGCCGATGGGAACCCGACCTCGATCTCCTTGAAGCCCATCGCGACGAGCTCGTGGAACATCCGCAGCTTGCGGGTGGGGTCCATCGGGTCGATGAGCGCCTGGTTCCCGTCGCGCAGGTCGACCGAGCACCACCGGGGGGCCTTGTCGATGACGACGTTGGGCCACGTGCGGTCGTGCAGCACGAGCGGCACGAACGGGCGGTACTTCTCGAAGGGCATCTTCGCGGGGGTGACGTTCGCAGGTGGCATGTCGATGTGTCCTGAAAAATCAAGAACCCCCCGGCCGTTCGGCGGGGGGTGCGGGCGAGCAGGAGTATGTGCCACTCGCCCTAGGGAAGGAGGAGCAGGGTGCGCAGCACGGCGTGGATGCTAGCGGATCCTGCGCCGCGATGGAACCCCGGGAGCGATCGAGGCCGCTCCCGGGCGCTCCCTCACGATCCGGCGAGCTTGCCCAGCACGTGGTCCATGACGGCCGTGTGCTCGTGCTGCGGGCTGAACAGCACCAGCTCGGCATCGTCGTTGACGGCCACGCTGTGGCCAGGCGGCCAGTGGAACAGCTGGCCCTTCCGGCAGCGCTCCGTGGTTCCGTCGCGATAGGTCACCACGACGTCGCCCTCCACCACGTAGCCCCAGTGCGCGCTGTCGCACACGTCGTCCTTGAGCCCCTGGAGGAGCGGCGCGAGGTCGACGCCGGCGCGCATCGTGAAGTACTCGGCCGCGATCGCTCCGTACGCGAAGCCGCAGCCGTGGAGCTGGCGGGCCTCGGCGCCCGGAGCGTCGATCTTGATCGGGATCTCGTCCTTGGTCATGTGCATGGTGTGTCGTCCCCTCCGTCTGTCC
>JALOLG010000066.1 GCA_025456105.1 Ilumatobacteraceae bacterium
CCATCGCCACCGTGCGCCCGGCATAGCCCACCAGCGCGGGCTTGCGCGCCAGCAGCTCCGGAGCGACGACGATCGTCGCGTCGCCGAGCAGCGCCACCAGGTGGTCGCCGCGGCGATCGAGGCGCACCTCGGCCATGTTCATCGGCGGCGAGCCCATGAAGCCGGCGACGAACACGTTGTCGGGGTCGAGGTAGAGCTCGCGGGGCGTGGCCACCTGCTGCAGCACGCCCTTGTCGATCACGGCCACGCGGTCGCCCATCGTCATCGCCTCGACCTGGTCGTGGGTGACGTACATCGTGGTGACGCCGAGGTCGCTCTGCAGCTTGGCGATCTCGGCCCGCATCTGGCCGCGGAGCTTGGCGTCGAGGTTCGAGAGCGGCTCGTCCATGAGGAACGCCTGCGGCTCGCGCACGATCGCACGGCCCATCGCCACGCGCTGGCGCTGGCCGCCCGAGAGGGCGCGCGGCCGCCGGTCGAGGTACTCGGTGAGGTCGAGGATGTCGGCGGCCCGCGCCACACGCCGCTTCACCTCGTCCTTGGGCGTCTTGCGCAGCTTGAGGCCGAACGCGATGTTGTCGTACACCGACAGGTGCGGGTACAGCGCGTAGCTCTGGAACACCATGGCGATGTCGCGGTCGCGCGGCGGGGTCTCGTTCATGCGGGTGCCGCCGATGCGCAGCTCGCCGCCGGTGATGTCCTCGAGACCGGCCACCATGCGCAGCGCGGTCGACTTGCCGCACCCCGACGGGCCGACCATCACCATGAACTCGCCGTCACGGATCGTGAGGTTCAGCTCCGTGATGGCGTGGTAGCCGTTGTCATAGGTCTTGTCGAGACGGTCGAGCACGATGTCGGCCATCGGTCATCCCTTCACGGCGCCGGCGGTGAGACCGGCGACGATGTAGCGCTGGGCGAGGTAGAACATGATGAGGACGGGGATCGCGGCGATCAGCGAGCCGGCGGCGAACGGGCCCCACCGGCTGTCGAAGCCGGCCTGCACGTAGGTGGAGAGCCCGATCGCCAGCGTGTGGTTCTGCTCGTTGCCGCGCAGCAGGGCCTCGGCGAGGATCAGCTCGTTGATGGTGACGATGAACTGGAGCAGGAACACCACCACCAGGATCGGCACGGCGAGCGGGAGGATCACCTTCCAGAAGATCTGGAAGTGCGTGGCGCCGTCCATCTTCGCCGACTCGTCGAGCTCTTTGGGGATCGAGTCGAAGAACCCCTTGATGAGCCACGTCTGGATGCCGATCGCGCCGCCGAGGTACACCAGCGTGAGGCTCGACAGCTGGCCGAGGCCGAGCGCCGGGAACACGTCGCCGATGCGCTGCAGCACGAGGAAGATGGCCACCACCGCCACCGTGTTCGGGAACATCTGGATGAACAGCAGGCTCATCAGCCCCACCCGCCGGCCGCGGAAGCGCATGCGCGAGAAGGCGTAGGCCGACAGCGCGCACAGCGCGACCGTGCCGATGGAGGTCGCGAAGCAGACGACCATCGAGTTCCGGAACCAGGTCCAGAACGGCTGCTCCTCGAAGAGCGTCCGGAAGTTGTCGAGGCTCAGCTCGTCGGGCACGAGCTCCTGGGTGGCGAGCGACCCGCTCGGGTCGAGTGCGCCCATCACCACCCAGTACACGGGGAACAGCGCGAACACCAGGGCGATCAGGGCGACGAGGTGCCGCCACCCCGTGTCGGCGAACCACCCGCCGAAGCCGCGGTGGGTGCCGCTCGGGCCCTGGAACCCGCCACCGCCACCGTCGGCGTGGTCGCCCGGGTCGGGGACGTCACGACGGGCGGTGCCGGTTCCGGGGCCGCCGACTCGGGGTTCGTCGATCAGCGTCATCAGTTGATCTCCTCGAACGTGCGGGTGAACCGGAAGCTGATGGCCGAGATGCCGGCGACGAGGATGAAGATGATCGTCGAGATCGCGGTGGCCAGGCCGTAGTTCTGGCCCGCCCCCTCGAACGCCACCGAGTACGTGTAGGTGATGAGGATGTCGGTCTCACCGGCGATCGAGCCCGGGATGGGCGGTCCGCCGTCGGTGAGCAGGGCCACCAGGTTGTAGTTGTTGAAGTTGAAGGCGAACGACGAGATCAGCACCGGAGCCATCGCCACGAGCAGCAGCGGCAGCGTCACCTTCCGGAAGGCGGCCAGCCCGGTGGCGCCATCGACGAACGCCGCTTCCTTCAAGTCGGTGGGGATCGACGTGAGCGCGCCGGTGGACACCAGGAACATGTAGGAGTAGCCGAGCCAGAGGTTGACGAGGATCAGCGAGAACCGGGCCCAGTTCGGGTCGTTGAGCCACGGGATCTGCCACGGCAGGATCTCGTTGAGGATGCCGAAGCTCTCGTTCATCATCCCGCGCCACACGAGGATGGTCATGAACGTGGGCAGCGCGTACGGGATGATGAGCAGCACGCGGTACGTGCCCCGGAGCCGCATCCGCTCGCTCTGGAACACGAGCGCGAGCAGCAAGCCGAGCGCGAAGGTGAGCAGCACCGACGAGCCGGCCAGGACGAACGTCCAGATGAACGCACGCACGAACGGGTCGCGGATGCGCGGCTCGGTGAACAGGTCGACGTAGTTGTCGAACCCGATCGGGGTGATCCACCCGGGCTGGACCGTGCTGCCGTCCTCGGCCGTGAACGTCCCCTCGACGGGTCGGTAGACGACGCCGGTCTGCAGGTCGGTGAGCGTGTCACTGCCGCTGTCGTACTGGTACCGGCTCACCACCTCGGTGGCCTGGTTGAACCCCTGCAGCTGCAAGAACCCGTCCTCGGTGGGCACCACGATCGCGAGCAGGGCGTCCTGGTTGTCCTGCTTCTCGGCCAGGTTGAGGGTGGGCTCGCCCTGGTAGGCGGTGATCCGGCTGCCGTCGGTCTCGAGCGCATCGGGGTCGGCCGGCTCGAGCCCGTCCTCGGTGCCGACGAACACCTCGCCCGTGGCCTCGTCGGTGTACAGGAGCAAGAAGTCGTCGCCGTCGCGGACGGCGTCGACGCGGTAGCGAGCCGCGTTGTCGCTCGCCGGCAGCGTCTGCGCCTCGAGCGTGCTGAGCGCCTGCTCCTTGGAGATCAGGTTGCCGGTGCCGTAGTTCGTGAACGACACGTAGACGTTGTAGACGACCGGGATCACGGCGAACACCGTGAGCACGATCAGCGTCGGCAGGAGGTACTTGCCCGGGATCCGCCGCCGCGAGAGGTAGACGACGTTGACCGCCAGCGTGCCCACCACCGTGATGGCGAGCGGCAGCCACGACTCGATCTCGATCATCCGCAGGATGCCCCACAGCGCGAGGCCGTCGAATGCGATGACGAGGAGGTAGGTGAGCAGGGCGCCGCCCGTGAGCGAGACGCCGCGCGACGGCCCGGGGGCAGATGCCCCCGGGCCGCTCGCAGCAGGTGTCGTCGTGGTCGAGGACACCGAGGTGGTCAGGATCCGAGTGCGTCGCGGATCTGGTTCGCCGCGTCGGTGAACGTCGTGGTGGGATCGTTGCCCTGCGAGAGCAGGACGTACGCGTCGGACCACGGCGTGAACACGGCACCCATCTCCGGGATGTTCGGGAGCGGCTCACCGTTGGCACCGGCAGCGCCGAAGCCGGCGAGCACCGGGTCGCCGGCGACCTCTTCGAACGTCGGGATGTAGGCAGGAGCACGAGGCTGCGCCTCGTACAGGGCCAGCATCGTCTCGGGCGTGTTGACGTAGTCGAGCAGGAACGTCAGCGCGAGCGCCTGGTTCTCGGAGAACGACGACACGTAGAACGACTGGGCACCGATGAAGGGCTTGGACTCCTGGTCACCTGCCGGCGGGACCGGCTCGATCACGAAGTTGAGGTCGGGACCCGCCTCGGTGATCTGCGGGATCGCCCACGGACCGGTGATCGCGAACGGCGCGTCGCCGGAGGCGAACGAGCTGATCATGATGTCGTAGGTGACGTCCTGGGAGAGCAGGCCGCTCTCGTACCAGCCGCTGAACGCCTCGGCCGCGGCCAGACCCTCAGGGGCGTCGAGGCCGACCTGCGTGGTGTCGTAGGTGCCGTCCGCGTTGCGCGGGAACACGTACCCGCCGAACGACGTGTACATCGGGTAGTAGTGGTACGGCGCACCGCCCTCGCCCTGCACCGCGAGCGGCACCGAGATCGTGCCCTCGTCGCGCAGCGCCAGTGCGATCTCCTCGAGCTCGGCGAACGTCGCCGGGGCCTCGGGCACCAGATCGGTGTTGCGGAGCAGACCGACGTTCTCGACCGCGTACGGCAGGCCGTACAGCGACTCACCCACCGACACCGCGTCGAGCGCGATCGGGTTGTAGTTCTCGGCCGACGGCCCGAGGTCGATCGGGGCGACGATGCCGTTGGCGACCATCTCACCCACCCAGTCGTGTGCGCCGACGAAGATGTCGGGGCCCTCGCCGGTGGGGATCGTCTGGTTGACGGCGTTGCGGAAGCCGTCCTCGGCGACCTCGATGATCTTCACGTTGAGGCCGTTCTCGGCGGCGAACGCGTCGATGATCGGGGCCAGCGCGGTGGCCCGCGTGTCATCGAGCCAGAAGACGAGGTCGGCGTCGCCGCGGCCCTCGATGGTGGTGGTGGTCTCGGCCGGGGCCTCGGTGGCGACCGGCGCCTCGGTGCCCTCGGTGGGCTCCGTGGCGGCCGGTGCCTCCGTGCCAGCCGGCGCCTCGGTGCCCGCTGGTGCTTCGGTGGCTGCTGGCTCGGTCTCCTCGTCGTCACCGCACGCAGCGGCCACGAGCGAGAGGACGGCCAGCCCGGCGATCAGCTTGGATCGCTTGCGCATGTGCTCCCCCTGTGGAGTGGTGCGCCGCGGAGCGCGGCGCGATGGTTGTTCACGGTGTCGAACGTAGTCCGTCCTCGGGGCGGAGCGGGGCGCTTCGGGACCAAGGTCCCATCAGTCGGTGACCAACGGCGGCGCTCACACGAGCGCGATCGCGTCGAGGTCGAGCGCGTGCTGGAGGTGCCGCTCCGCCATCGCCAGGAACATCGCCTCGCTGCGCTCGCTGCTGCCGACGATCTGGGACGCGACGACGGCCATGATCACCCCGGCGAAGGCCATCCGGCGGTACTGCTCCCACAGCCAGTCCGACGTGACCGCCACCCCGTACGCCGCGAGCGCGGCGCCGTACCGCTCGACCAGGTCGCGCTCGTGCGCCCGGCGGTCGGGCACCTGCAGCCCGGCCCCCAGGAAGTAGCTGAGGTCGCCGATCGGCGCGCCGTGCCCGGGGGTCTGCCAGTCGACCGCAGTGACCGCCGGCGCGCTCGCGTCGACCCCGTACAGCAGGTTGTCGAGTCGGAAGTCGCCGTGGGTGACGGCGAGCGGCCCGTCGATCCCGCCGACCCACTCCCCCACGACCTGGCCGAACCGGTCGAGCAGGTCGAGTGCGGCGGCGTCGAGTCGCGGTCCGAAGGTGTGCAGGAAGCCGCCCACCACCATCGACCAGAGCATCTGGAGCTGCGCACCGTCGTCCGGCCCCGACCGGCGCGACAGCCAGTCGAGGTCGTGGAGCGCGGGATCGTCCCAGCGCGGGCCGTGGAGGCGCGCGAGCTCCTCCACCGTCACCGCGGCCCGAGCCACGGTGCACCCCGTGAGCTGGTCGCCCTGCTCCGATCCCGACATGTCCTCGAGCACGAGCGCGAAGTCGCCCGACTCGGGGTCCCACTCGCCGTGGTGGCAGTGGGGGACGCGGATGTCGACCGTCGCGGCCAGCCCGGTGTAGAAGCGCACCTCGCGCTCGTAGTTGCGCAGGCCGATGCCCGTCGCCCGGCTGGTGGGATCGGGCGAGGGCAGCTTCACCACGACCGAGCGGGGCAGCCCCGGATCGGCGTCGAGCAGCCGGACGCGCAGGTTCATCCCCACGAGCCCGTCGCCGATGCGGCTCGACTCGATCGCGGCCACCTCGCCGCCCAGCACCGTCGAGAGCCAGCCCGCGGTCACGTCGTCGGCATCCACGGGCGGCGACGGTAGTGCCGTGCCCGCGCGGCGGTACCGTCGGACCTGGCATGTACCGGTTCCTGCTCCGTCCCCGGTGGATCGCGTTCCACGTGCTGTGCCTGGCGGCCGTCGTCGCGATGGTGAACCTCGGGCTCTGGCAGCTCGACCGGCTCGACGCCCGCCGTGAGTTCAACGCGGTGGTCGAGGCCCGCTTCGACCAGCCACCGCTCCCGCTCGACGAGCTGCTCGCGAGCGGCAGCCCCGACGAGGTCGAGTGGCGCCCCGCCACGGTCAGCGGCGTGTACGAGCCCGAGGGCCAGATCCTCGTGGTGAACCGGTCGCAGAACGGGCGCGCCGGCGACAACGTCGTCACGCCGCTCGTGCTCGCCGACGGGCGGGTGGTGCTGGTGAACCGGGGCTTCGTCCCGCTCGGCACCGACGCGCCGCCTCCGCCCGACGGTGAGGTGAGCGTCGTGGGACGCGTGCGGCCCGCCGAGGAGCGTCGCCGCGGCCAGCTCACCGACGCCACCGAGGGCCGCCTCACGGAGGTCCAGCGCATCGACCTCGACCGGCTCGCGCCGCAGCTGCCGGGCGAGCCGGTGCCCGCCTACCTCGACCTGATCGAGTCCACGCCACCCGAGCCCGAGGGCCTCCCCGAAGCGCTGCCCGTGCCCGATCTGAGCGAGGGCCCGCACCTGTCGTACGCGGTGCAGTGGTTCATCTTCGCCACGTGCGTGGTGGTGGGGTGGGTGCTCGCGGTGCGCCACTCCGTCCGCCAGCGCCGCAGAGGTGCGCCGCTCAGCGCCACCCCGCCCACGGCCGACCCCGGAGGAGCCGCCCACGAACCGGCCACGGCGCCGAGCGGAACACCGAGCCCATGACGCCGGCCACCTCGGCCGGCGGTGCGTCGATCCGCAGGTAGGTCGACCAGCGCTCGACCGGCAGGTCGAAGAACGCGTCGAAGAACCGGGCCAGGTCGCGCTGGTCGAGCCTCAGGAGCACGTCGAGCCCGAGCTCGTGCAGCCGGCGCGTGCGGCGCAGGTCGGCGGGCCAGACTGCGTCGGCGACGGTGTCACCGGCCGCGATCGCACGGGCCACCCGGGGCGCAGCGCGCAGCGCCGCCCCCACCGAGTACCCGGTGGCCGGGTGCACGTAGCCGGCCGCCGCCCCGAACGTGGCGCCGCCCCCCCGACGCGGCAGCCGACCCCCCATCGGGATCACGACCTCCTCGTGGCCGAGCGCGCGGCTGACGAGCTCGCGCCCGTGTCGCCCCAGGCGGGCCTCGAGCCGTGGCGCCAGGTCGGCCGGCGCGAGCGACGACGAGCGGGTGGCGAGCACCGTCTCCTCCAC
>JALOLG010000067.1 GCA_025456105.1 Ilumatobacteraceae bacterium
GAACGCGATGGGCATCTTCTCCGGCTTCGTCGACACCGACGCCCGGCTGGTCGGCGTCGAGCCGGCCGGTGGCGCAGCGGTCGGGCGCGGCCAGCCCGGGGTGGTGCACGGCATGCGCAGCTTCTTGATGCAGGACGAGCACGGTCAGGTGCAAGAGGCCCACTCCGTCTCGGCCGGCCTCGACTATCCCGGCGTCGGTCCGGAGCACTCGTACCTCCGCTCCATCGGGCGCGCCGAGTACCCGACCGTCACCGACGACGAGGTGCTCGCAGCGTTCCAGCTGCTGGCCCACACCGAGGGCATCATCCCCGCGCTCGAGTGCGCGCACGCCCTGGCCTGGATCGTCCGCGAGGCACCCTCGCTCGCCGGGCGGACGGTGCTCATGAACCTCTCGGGTCGGGGCGACAAGGACGTCGCCCAGGTCATGGACATCCTGTCGTGACCGCCGGACGCATCGGCACGGCGTTCGGCGCCGCCAAGGCGGCCGGCCACAAGCTGCTCGTGCCCTACATCACCGGCGGCTACCCGGGGTGGGAGCGCGCCGTGCAGGCGGCGGTCGCGGCCGGCGCCGATGCCGTCGAGATCGGGGTGCCGTTCAGCGACCCGGTGATGGACGGCCCCGTGATCCAGCAGGCGTCGCAGATCGCGCTCGACCGCGGCGCCGTGCCCGAGGAGATCATCGCGGCCCTGCCCGGGCTCGAGGTCGGGGTCCCGCTCGCGGTGATGACGTACTACAACCTGGTGCACCACCCGGGTGAGCGCCGGTTCGCCGAGCGGCTCGCGGCTGCCGGTGTGGCCGGGTGCATCCTGCCCGACCTCCCGCTCGAGGAGGCGGGGCCGTGGTGCGCGGCCGCCGATGCCGCCGGCGTCGAGACCATCATGCTCGCCGCACCCACCGCGTCCGACGAGCGCCTCCGACGGGTGGTGGCACGGGCGCGGGGCTTCGTCTACGCGGTGGGGCTGCTGGGCGTCACCGGTGAGCGGTCGAGCCTGGCTGCCACGGCCACCGAGCTGGCGGCGCGGCTCACGGCCATCACCGACCTCCCGGTGCTCGTCGGCGTGGGCGTGTCCGACGCCGCCCAGGCCTACGAGGCCACCCGGGTGGCCGACGGGGTCATCCAGGGCGCGTCGGTGGTGCGGCGACTGATGGAAGGTGGCCCGGACGCCGTCGGCGACTACGTGGCCGAGGTGCGCACCGCCATCGACCGCGAGTGACATCGATGTCATCCGCGCCGGCCGCGGCTCCGTAGAGGAGGTGGCTGCACACCGCAGCGTGAACACCACCCCCATCTCACCCGAGGAGCACCCCCCATGAACGTCAAGCGCCTGAGCGCCGTTGCGATCGCAGCGACCCTCGTGCTCGCCGCCTGCGGCGACGACAGCAACGACAGCGACGACGCCGCCACCACCGAGGCACCGGCTGCCACCGAGCCGATGACCGAGGGCACCGAGGCGATGGCCGAGGGCGACATCGTCGCCGTGGCCAGCGGCAACCCCGACTTCTCGATCCTGGTCTCGGCCGTCGCCGCCGCCGGGCTCGTCGAGACCCTGCAGGGCCCCGGCCCGTTCACCGTGTTCGCCCCCACGAACGCAGCGTTCGAGGCGGCGCTCGAGTCGCTCGGCCTCACCGCCGAGGAGCTGCTCGCCGACACCGAGACCCTGACGTCGATCCTCACCTACCACGTGGTGGCGGGTGAGGTGCCGGCCTCGCAGGTCGTCACCCTCGACGGCCAGGAGGTCGAGACGGTCAACGGTGCGCCGGTCACCATCAGCGTCGACGGCGAGAGCGTCATGGTCAACGAGGCCAACGTCGTCGCCACCGACGTCGAGGCGTCCAACGGCGTGATCCACGTGATCGACGCCGTGCTGCTGCCGCCGGCCTGATCACCAGCACATCACGCGTCGCGTCACCCCCCGGACGCGACGAGCGGGGCTCCCCGAGAGGGGAGCCCCGCTTCGCGTCTGCCCTCCGTCGGCGTGGTCGGATGGACCGGTACGGTCGGCACGCGTGTGCGACCTGTGTGCTGCCGAGCGGATGACGGAGTGGTTCTACGAAGACGACGTCTGCTGGATCGCCGAGTGCGAGCAGTGCGCCGTGCCCATGGTGGTGTGGCGGGTGCACCACCCGGATCCGCCGGCTCCGCTGCGAGCGGAGATGGTGGACCGGCTGGTGGCCGTGGTCACCGAGCACTACGACTACGACCACTGGATCGACGACACCATGCGGTCGATCCCCGACCACTTCCACGTCCATGCCCGACCCCGTCAGGGGTTCACCGGATACGGCCGCCGTCGTCGGGTGTGACCGGCGTCGACATCGTCAGCACGGCTTGACGTAGTACATGGGCGCCTCCTTGTGACATGGGGACAGGATGTCGAGTAGGGAGGGTAGCACTCTCCGTGGCAGATCTTGCCAGGGAGCAGACGATCCCTTGTCATGGCCTTGACACTCGGGCCCCTCGGGTCGCCGCGTAGGGTCGGGCGCGTGGACCCGACCGAGCTCTTGCCCCACCGCCCGCCGTTCCTGTTCGTCGACGAGATCGTCGAGATCGTCCCCGGGGCGTCGGCGCGCGGCGAGTGGCGCCTCACGGGCGAGGAGTGGTTCTTCCCCGGGCACTTCCCGGGTCGCCCGACGCTGCCGGGCGTGCTCATGTGCGAGGCGATCGCGCAGCTCGGCGCCGCCGCCGTGCTCAGCGACGAGCGCTACGCCGGCAAGCTCCCGCTGTTCGGTGGCCTCGACGGGGCGCGGTTCCGCCGCCAGGCGGTGCCGGGCGACGTGCTGACGCTGGAGGTCGAGCTCACGCGGATGTCGGGCCGCGCGGGTCGCGGCCGCGGGCGCGCCCTGGTGGGCGGCGAGGTGGCCTGCGAGTGCGAGCTGCTGTTCGTGCTCGTCGACGCGTAGCGGGTCAGACGGGCGGCAGCATCACCAGGCTGCCGTTGTGGCCGCCGAAGCCGAAGTTGTTCGAGAGCGACGGCCCCGGCTCCCAGGGGCGTGGCTCGCCGACGACGAGGTCGACCTCGAACTCGTCGGGCACCACCTTGGTGTTCGCCGTGGGCGGGATGAGCCGGTGCTCGAACGCCAGCAGCACCGCGGCCGCCTCGAGCGCGCCGGCGGCGCCGAGTGCGTGGCCGGTGACGCCCTTGGTGGAGGTGACCGCGACGGCGCGCGGCCCGAACACCGCTCGCATCGCCTCGGCCTCGGCGGCGTCGTTGAGCGGCGTCGAGGTGCCGTGCGCGTTGACGTGCACGATGTCGGCCGGGGAGAGGCCGGCGTCGGCGAGGGCGAGCCGCATGCACGCCGTGGCACCCACGCCGCCGGGCGACGGCGCCGTGATGTGGTGGGCGTCGGCGTTGCTCGCGGCGCCGACCACCTCGGCGAGGATCCGGGCACCCCGGGCCTGCGCGTGCTCCCACTCCTCGAGGACGATCACCGCGGCGCCCTCGCCCATCACGAAGCCGTCGCGGTCGGCGTCGAACGGACGGCTGATGCCGGTGGTCGACAGCGCGGTCATGTTGTGGAAGCCCGCGACGGAGGTGACCGTGCACGCCGCCTCGGAGCCACCGGTCACCACGGCGTCGACCATGTCCCAGGCGATCAGACGGGCCGCGTAGCCGATCGCGTGGGTGCCCGCCGCGCACGCCGTGACGATGGTCTCGTTGGGGCCACGGAGCCCGTACCGCATGGAGATGGCTGCACCCGACGCGTTGGCCATCATCATCGGCACGAGGAACGGCGAGACCCGACGGGGCCCCTTCTCGACCCGGATGATGGCCTGCTCCTCGAGGGTGTTCAGCCCGCCGATGCCCGTGGCGAAGATGGTGCCGAAGCGCTCGGGCGCCACGCCCACGGTGCCGGCCTGCTCGAACGCCTCGGCGGCCGCCGCGATCGCGAACTGCTCGACCCGGTCGGCCCGGCGGGCGTCCTTGGGCGAGTCGTACCACGGGAGCGGGTCCCAGTCGGCGACGAGCGTGAACTCGCCCGAGGTCAGCCCCGGTCCGAGCAGCCCCTGCCAGTACGCCTCGCGGCCCACGCCGCAGGGCGCGACGACGCCGAGTCCCGTGACCGCGACTCGTCGACCCGTCCCGCGCATGGTGCCCTCAGAGCTTGGAGGCGACCAGGTCGTAGGCCTGGCCGACCGTCTCGATGCCCTCGAGCTCGTCCTCGGGGACGGTGACGTCGAACTCCTCCTCGAGCGCCATCACGAGCTCGACGAGGTCGAGGCTGTCGGCGTCGAGGTCGTCGCCGAACTTCGCGTCGGGCGTGACCTGCTCCTCGGAGACCGAGAGCACCTCGACGGCGCACTTGCGGAAGCGGGCGAACAGTTCCTGGTCCACGGATGACTCCTTCGTCGTGTAGGTGGGTGAGTGTGTCACAGGGAAGCGGCTCAGTGCCCCATGCCGAGCCCCCCGTCGACGGGGATGACGGCGCCGGTGATGTACGCGGCGTCGGGTGAGGCGAGGAAGGCGACGACGGCCGCCACCTCGTCGGGCGTCGCCACCCGACCGAGCGGGACCGCAGCCGCCAGCGCCGCGAGGCGGTCGTCGCCGAGCGCGGCGGTCATGTCGGTGGCGACGGGCCCGGGGGCCACCACGTTGGCGGTGACGTGGCGCGATCCGAGCTCGCGGGCGAGCGAGCGGGCGAGCCCGACCAGGCCGGCCTTGGAGGCTGCGTAGTTCGCCTGACCGGCCGAGCCCAGCAGCGCCACCACCGACGACAGGAAGATCATGCGGCCGGCCCGGGCGCGCACCATGGCGGGCGCGGCACGGCGCGCCACCCGGTACGCAGCTGTCAGGTTGGCGTCGATCACGTCGCTGAAGTCGGCCTCCGACATGCGCAGCAGCAGCTTGTCGTTGGTGATCCCGGCGTTCGAGACGAGCACCTCGACGGGGCCCAGCTCGGCCTCGACGGTGGCGAACGCTGCGTCGACGTCGGCGGTGGACCGGACGTCGCAGCGCACGCCGAGCGCGCCCTCGGGCGGCGTCGACGACAGATAGGTGGCGGCCACCCGGTCGCCGGCCGCGAGGAAGCGCTCGACGCAGGCGAGGCCGATGCCCCGCGACCCGCCCGTGACCAGCACCACCCGACTCACGCGGCCCTCCCGCCCCAGCGCAGGACCGCGCTGGCCGCGGTCATGCCCGCGCCGAAGCCGACGAGCAGCACGAGGTCGTCGGGTGCGATGCGGCCGGCGTCGAGGGCCTCGGCGAGCGCGAGCGGGATGGAGCCCGACGAGGTGTTGCCGACCCGGTCGATGTTGACGACGGCGCGGTCGAGCGGGATGCCGAGCCGCTCGCAGGCCGCATCGATGATGCGGATGTTGGCCTGGTGCGGCACGACCAGCGCGATGTCGTCGGCCGTCACGCCGGCGTGGCGCATCGAGTGCTCGGCGGAGTCGACCATGATCCGCACCGCTCGGCGGAACACCTCCTTGCCGTCCATCTTGATGGTGTCGCCCACGTCGGCGTACAGGATCCGCTCGGCCGAGCCGTCGGCGTCGAGGTGCCAGCCCAGGAGCTCGCCGGGCCCGTCGACCGCCTGGAGCACGACGGCGCCGGACCCGTCGGCGAAGAGGAACGCCGTGCCGCGGTCGTCCCAGTCGACGATGCGCGCGAGCGTGTCGGTGCCGATCACCAGGATCGTGTCGGCACCCGTGGCGATCAGGCCGTGCGCGACGACGAGGCCGTAGACGAAGCCCGAGCACGCGGCGTTGACGTCGAAGGCGCCGCCGCTCAGCCCCAGCTCGTGCTGCACGGTGGCCGAGGTGGCGGGGACGGTGCGATCGGGCGTGGTGGTGGCGAGCACGAGCGCATCGACCGACCGGGGGTCGATGCCGGCCCGGTGGAGCGCCTGGCGACCCGACTCGATCGAGAGCCCGGCCGTCGTGCCGCCCACGTGGCGCTCGCGGATCCCGGTGCGGCTCACGATCCACTCGTCACTGGTGTCGAGCGTGCGGGCGAGGTCGTCGTTGGTGACGACCTTGGGCGGCAGCGCGGCACCCCATCCCGTGATGATCGCCCCGTGGGCGCTGGGTCGTGTTGCGGGCATGGGTCCCTCCGGGCGGTCAGTGGGCACGCAGCCAGGCGATGGGCTGGCGGGGAGCGACGCGCTCGGTGTCGACGGCGATGAAGCCCTGCAGCACGCCGGCGAACGGCGAGCGCACCTCGTGCTCGCCGACGTGGCCGATGACGTCGCCGACGTCGACGTGTGCGCCGTCGTCGATGGGGAGGGGGGTGAAGATCCCGGCCGCCGGGCTCACCACGAGGCGCTCGACGGCGAAGAGGTGCTCGCCGGCGATGGAGGGCGCCGGGAGGGAGCGGGTGGAGCCGACCCACTCGAGGAGGCGGTCGAGATCCTCCGGCGTGGCGACCGAGATGGTGCGGGCGTCGTCGACGGTGCGCTTGGCCATGCCCGTGAGCACGCCCCCGGGCCCGAGCTCGGCGAAGTCGGTCGCGCCGAGCTGGGCCATGGTGAGCAGGCAGTGCTTCCAGCGCACCGGGCTCGACAGCTGGGCCGACAGCAGCGACGACCACTCGGCCCCGCGGTCGTGGGGGAGCGAGTCGACGTTGGCGATGACCGGGATCTCGGTGTCGCGCAGGTCGGTGGCGGCGATCGCCGCGCGGAGCCGGTCGCGCGCCGGGGTCATGAAGGGGGTGTGGAACGCGCCCGCGACCTGCAGCGGCATGACCTTCTTGGCGCCCAGCTCCTTCGCGTGCTTGCCGGCCACCTCGACGCCGTCGTGGCTCCCGGCGATGACGACCTGGCCGGGGGCGTTGAAGTTGGCGACCCACACGTCGTCGTCGGCGAGGCGGCAGGCGATCTCGACCTGGTCGTCGTCGAGCCCGAGCACCGCGCCCATCGTGCCCGGGCGCGCCTGGCCCGCGTCGTGCATGGCGTCGGCGCGCTCGCACACGAGGCGGATGCCGTCGTCGAAGCCGAGCGCACCCGAGGCCGCGAGCGCCGTGTACTCGCCGAGGCTGTGGCCGGCGCACATCGAGGCGTCGATGCCGAGCCGCTCGACGGCATCGAGCACGAGCAGGCTCGACACGAACGTGGTCAGCTGGGCGTTGCGGGTGTCGCGGAGCTCGTCGGCGTCGGCGTCGAGCAGCAGCCGGCCGATGTCGCGGCCCGCGACCTCGCTGGCTTCCTCGACGAGCTCCCAGCTCTCGTGGTCGACCCACGG
>JALOLG010000068.1 GCA_025456105.1 Ilumatobacteraceae bacterium
ACGCCGTGCTCGCCGACCCATCGACCACCGACCCATCTCCCGCCACCGACTGAACCAGGAGCGATCGCCATGCCCATCACGTCCGTCACCAACGACCCCGACGCCCTCACCATGACGATGGTGGGCGACTACCCCGTGCCCGTCGAGCGGCTCTGGCAGGCGTGGGCCGACCCCCGTCAGATCGAGCGCTTCTGGGGGCCGCCGGGCTGGCCGGCCCGCTTCACCCGCCACGACATGGTGGTGGGCGGCCGGTCGGAGTACGTGATGACCGGCCCCGAGGGCGAGCGCTCGGCCGGCTACTGGATCGTCGAGCGCCTCGACGACGGCCGCTCGTTCGAGGTGATCGACGGGTTCGTCGGTCCCGACGGCGCGGCCAACGACGACATGCCGACGATGCGCATGCGGATGGAGTTCCACGCCACCGACACCGGGTCGCGCTTCGTCTCCGTCACCACGTTCCCGAGCCTGGCGGCGATGGAGCAGCTGATCGAGATGGGCATGGAGGAGGGTGCGCAGGCCGCGTTCGGTCAGATGGACGACGTGCTCACCGACCTCGCGTCGTTCGCGGCGGACCGTGCGACCGAGGCCACGATCCTCGACGACACCCACGTGCGGTTCAGCCGCATCATCCGCGGCACCGTCGAGCAGGTGTGGCGGGCGCACTTCGAGGCGGAGCTGGTGCAGCAGTGGATGCTCGGGCCCGACGGGTGGACCATGCCCGTGTGCGAGGTGGGCACCGAGATCGGTAGCGCCTACCGCTGGGAGTGGGAGGCCGAGGACGGCTCGGGGCGCTTCGGCTTCGAGGGTGAGCTGCTCGAGGCGGCGCCGCCGCATCGGGCCGTGCAGACCGAGCGGATGATCGGCACGGACGGCCCGGGCACCCGCAACGAGATGACGCTCACGGCGGTGCCGGGCGGCACGCTGCTCACCATCGTCGTCACCTACCCGAGCCGCGAGCTGCGCGACGAGATCATGTCCACCGGCATGGTCGACGGCATGGAGACGTCGTACGCACGGCTCGAGTCGGTGCTCGAGCTCGCACCGGCCTGAGCGCCGTCGCCCTCAGGCGAGTCGGCTCAGGAGGGCGAGCGCGCGCTCGACGACCAGTGCCGTCGCGGCCTCGTCGTACGATGCCCGACCCGGTGGCGTCGGCGACGAGGGCGCGGGCCGCGTCGACGTCGCCCTCGCCGGCGAAGAACGGGTCGTGGTCCATGCCGTGGATCTGGACCGGCACGCCGGCGGGCCAGCGCTCGGAGAACTCGGTGAGCGGCACACACGCCTCCAGCAGCAGCGCGCCGGCGGCGCCGGGCCGGGTCTGCGCCAGCCGCTGGGCGGGCAGCACGCCCAGGGAGATGCCGGCGTACACCACGTCGGTCGGCAGCGACTCGACCGCCCGAACCCCGCGCTCGACCAGCTCGCCGAAGCCGATCTCCTCGGCGTGGGCGACGCCGTCGTCGAGGGTGGTGAACGACCGGCCCTCGTAGAGGTCCGGGAGGTGCACCACGTGGCCGGCGCTGCGAAGGCCATCGGCGAGGGCGTGCACGCCGTCGGTCAGCCCGAGTGCATGGTGGAACAGGACGATCTCGATCACGTCGCCGATCATGCCGCATCACTCGCCGACGCACGGTCGACGAAGGGCTCTGGCGGAACGTCGCGAGGAGCGCGAAGGTGGATCTCGATCGGAGGTTCGCATGCGACGTCGATGGTGGGCCGGTGCGCTCGTCGGTGCCGGTCTGCTCGCTGTTCGGCTCGCCCGGCCGTGGCAGGAGCGCTGGGGCGCGACCGACGACGAGGTGCGCGCCCGGCTCCCGGGTGACGAGCTGCTCGCCGAGCCGGCGAGCCAGATCACGCGGGCGATCACGATCGCCGCGCCACCGGAGCGGGTGTGGCCGTGGATCGTGCAGCTCGGCGCCGACCGCGGTGGCTTCTACAGCTACGACTGGCTGGAGAACCTGTTCGGCCTCGGCATCCACAGCGCCGACCGGATCGTGCCCGAGTGGCAGGAGCGCACGGTCGGCGACCTCGTCGCCGCCGAATCGAGCGGGAAGGGCGGTTGGTACGTCGTCGACGTGCACCCCCAGCTGGCGCTGGTGATGCAGGTGGCGAACGTCGCAGCGGGTCGACCCGCACGGCGCGACGAGCCGCCGGGCTGGGAGTTCCAGTGGACGTTCGCGCTGCGTCGGGCGCTCGACGGCACCACCCGCCTGCTCGTCCGCGAGCGAGTGGCCTTCGACAACCCGCTGATGCGACTGGCGATGGCGCCGATCGGGCCGGTCAGCTTCGTGATGACCCGTCGGATGCTGCACGGCATCAAGCGCCGCGCCGAGCGCTGAGCCGGCTACTCGCCGGTCTCGCCGTCGACCGCCTCGCGCAGCAGGTCGGCGTGACCGTTGTGGCGGGCGTACTCCTCGATCATGTGGAGCACGATCCAGCGCAGGTTCGGGCGCTCGCCGTTGGGCCACGGCGTGACGGCGAGCCGGTCGAGTCCGCCGTCGGCGATCGCCTCGGCGACCAGCCGACGAGCATCCTCGACCGCGGCGTCCCAGAGTCGGATGAGCTCGTCGGGTGAGTCGGCAGCAGCCGAGGTCCACTCCCAGTCGGGGTCGGCGTCCCAGTCGACGGCGTCCCACGGCGGTGTCCACTCGAGTCCGTGGAGGCGCCACGCGAACCAGTACCGCTCCACCCAGGCGAGGTGCTTGAGGATCCCGCCGAGGGTCATGGTCGAGACACCGACGGTTCGGCGGAGGCCGTCGGCGTCGACGCCACGGCACTTCCAGGCGAGCGTGGCGCGCTGGTAGTCGAGGAAGCCGAGCGCGGCGGCCACCTCGCCGGCGTCGACCGGCGGCTCCGGTCGACCCTGCTCGTCGATCGTGGTCATGGCCCGGACGGTAGGCGCTTGACCGAGGGCCGCCGTCCCGACATGATGTTAGGTATGCCTAACAACCCGGGTGCTGCGTCATGACGTCGTACGACCGGCTCCGGCTGGCCGTCGTCCTCGCGCATCCGGTGGAGGGTGCATCGGTGGAGCTGGAGTGCTGGGACGGTCAGCGGCTGGTGGTGTCGGCGCACCCAGCGGCTGATCTCACCGTGTGCCAGCTCCGGCAGGTGGTGCTCGCCAGCGCCCGGCCCGACCAGCCCGACTGGACCCGGATCGTGGCGGCGGTGTCGGTCGGTGGCGCGCTCGTCGACCTCGGCGCCGGCGTGTACCGACGCCGCGAGCGCGGCCTCGAGCAGCGCTGGTTCGTGGCCGATCTCGTGCCCGATGGGGTCGCCGCGGTGCTGCGCGAGATCGACCCCGGGCATCACGCCGTCGAGGCGCGCGTGGTCGCCGACCTCGACCTCGGTGCCGCGGCGGTGTGCATCCAGACGACCGACCGATCGGCGTCGGGCTCGCTCGACCGGGTCGCACTCGACGCTGCGACGGCCTGCCTCGTCGCCGAGCTGGTCGACCGTCCGGCATCCGCGCCGCACTGACCCACGCGTCCTACCGTGCCCGTGTGTCCGGTGCGGTCCTCCGCCCCTGGTCGGAGCTCACACGACTGATCGTCGCCCTCGTCGTCGCGCTGGCGGTGGTGGCTCTCGCCGAGGCGCGCTCGGGCGGCACGGCCGACGACGTCACCGCCGCACCGCCCGCCACGACCAGCGTCGTCGCTCCTCGGTCGATCTCGATCGCCGTCACCGGCGAGCTCCTGCCGCACCCGTCGATCGTCGAGCACGCGCGCCGGTACGGGTCGACGACCGGGCGCCCCTACGACTTCGCGCCCCTGTTCGAGCCGCTGCGGCCGGTGATCGAGTCGGCCGACCTCGCGATCTGCCACCTCGAGGTGCCGGTCGCCCCGCCCGGTTCGGCACTCAGCGGGTACCCGTCGTTCGCGATCCCGGCCGACATCGGAGCCGGGATCGCCGCCACGGGGTGGGATCGGTGCTCGACCGCCTCGAACCACGTCAACGACCAGGGCACGGCCGGCATCCGGGCCACCCTGGATGCCCTCGACGCAGCGGGTGTCGGCCACCACGGCTCGGCACGCACCGCGGAGGAGGCGGCAGCCGTGCCGATCGTCGAGGTCGCGGGTGTGCGAGTGGCTCACCTGTCGTACACGTGGGGGTACAACGCGTCGGCACCCGCGGAGCACTGGATGTCGAACGTGCTCGACGAGGCGCGCGTGCTCTCGGACGCGCGCGTCGCTCGTGGCGCCGGCGCCGAGATCGTGGTGCTGAGCCTCCACTGGGGCACCGAGTACGACCGGACCGGCAGCGCCGAGCAACGGGGTCTCGCCGCCCGCCTGCTCGAGTCGCCCGACGTCGACCTCGTCGTGGGGCACGGCCCGCACGTGCTCCAGCCGGTGCTCGAGCACGCTGGCGAGCACGCGCTGCTCAGCGTCGGCAACCTGGTCGCCAACCAGGGTGGCGACCGGCCGGCCACCTACGACGGCGTCGTGGCGGTCGTGACCTTCACGGTCGACGCCACCGGCGGGGTCGTCGCCTCACCGCCGGTCGTGCACCCGACGTGGTACGACCGCGACGCCGGCCGGGTGCGGCTTGTCGACGCCGCGCTGGCCGATCCCGCGCTGGCGGGCATCGGCGATCGCCTCGCGGCGAGCCGGGCCCGCACGGCCGAGGTGCTCGGTCCGCAGCTGGCGGGCGTCTGACGGCCCCGTCCGGCTCACGGCTCGTCGAGCCACACCTGGGTGACGCCGACCACCTCGACCTCGCCGTGCGACCAGATCCAGCGGTCGACGCCGTCGAGCACCTCCTCCACCTGACGTGCGCTGCCGGACACTGCGGCGAAGCCGAGCCGGGCGCGCTGCCACACGTCCTGGTCGCCCACCTCGGCGGCCGCCACGGCGAAGCGGTGGCGGGCACCGTCGACGAGCGCCTTGACCACCTGGCGCTTGTCCTTCAACGAGTGGGCGGCCGGCAGGTGGAGCTCGACCTCGATCGCGGCGACGTGCACCCCGTCACGGTAGGGGTTCGATCACCGCCTGGGTCTGCGTCGTGCGGGTGACGAGCGTGCCGTCGTCGCGCCGGACGTCGGTCTGGACGACGATCGTGCGACGGCCGGTGTGGACCGGTGTGGCGGTGGCGCGCACTCGTCCCTCGACGACCGGGCGGAAGAAGCTGGTCGCCGACTGGATCGTGGTGGTGATCGCACCCGCAGGTAGGTGCTGCGCGGCGCACGCGGCGCCGGTCGCATCGGCGAGCGCCATGAGGAAGCCGCCGTGGAGCGCACCGCCCGTCGTGCAGCGATCGGGCGACCACGAGCCGATCACGACGACCTCGTCGGGTGTCGAACGCTCGACGTCGAGGCCGAGCAGCCGGGTGAGCGGCATGAGCCGATGGAGCAGCTCGGTCGCAGCGGGATCGATCGGGTGCACGGTCGCCTCCTCGGGTTCGGGTGTGCACCCGGGAGGCGTGAACTCGGATCTCACGACGTGAGGCGCGCACCTAGGCTGCTCGGTGTGGGGCTGATCGGGCGCGACGCCCAGCTCGACGAGCTCGACGAGCGGCTGCGCTCGCACCGGCTGGTCACGGTGGTGGGTCCGGGCGGCATCGGCAAGACCACCCTCGCGCTGGCCGCCGGGGGCCGGTGCGCCGACCGGTTCCCGGGTGGCATCGACCTGGTCGACCTCACCCGGGTGGCGGCCGACGACGCCGTGCCGGGTGCGGTCGCGGGTCAGCTCGGCCTCGGCTCGTTCGACGGCGTGCTCGCGACGGGCTCGGCGCATCGGCGGCTGGTCGTGCTCGACAGCTGCGAGCACGTCATCGATGGTGCGGCGAGCGTGGCTCGGCGGCTCGTCGGACCGGCCGACGGTGTCACCGTGCTCGCCACGAGCCGGTCGCCGCTCGAGCTGCCGGGCGAGGTGATCGTGGCACTCGCCCCGCTCGCGGTGCCGTCGGCGGTGCAGCTCTTCCTCGAGCGCGCGCTCGAAGCCGGTGCTCCGATCGGCGACGTCGACGTGGACGACGTCGCCTCGCTGTGTCGGCGACTCGACGGGCTCCCGCTGGCGATCGAGATCGCCGCCGCCCGGGCCCGCTCGATGGCGATCCCCGACATCGTGGCCCACCTCGACGCCGGCGTCGACGTGCTCGATCGCCCGCGCTTCCGTGGGCCGCAGCGGCATCGCAGCGTGGCCGAGACGATCGGGTGGTCGTTCGAGCTGCTCGACGAGCGAGGGCAGGCGACGCTCCCGCGGCTGGCCGTGTTCGACGGGCCCTTCACCTTGGCCGCTGCGCACCGCGTCGCCGGGGGTGATCTCGATCCGGTCGCGATGTCCGAGGTGGTGCGCGAGCTCGTCGACGCGTCGCTCGTCGTGGTCGACCGGTCGGTGGCACCGACTCGCTACCGGCTCCTCGACAGCGTGCGTCGCTTCGGTCTCGACCGACTGGACAGCGTGGGTGCGCTCGCGGCCACCCACGACCGATTCGTCGACCACGTCATCGACACCGCGGCGCGCTCGCTCGCGGGTGCGGCGCAGGTGTGGCGACCCGACCTGCTGCGCGAGCTGGGCGACCAGTACGACGACCTGGCCGCCGCGCTGCGGTGGTGCAACGGTCACGACGACGGCCCGCGACGGGCACTGCTGCTGTGCTCGATGCTCTGGGCGCTCGTCCACCAGGGGAGGGCCGACGACATCGCCGTGCTCGCACGCGAGACCCTCGCGCGCTGGCCCGAGCGCGACCGCCGGGTGGCCGCCGAGGCGATGGCCACGTGGGCGACGGCCGAGTACGTCACGGGTCAGCCGGGGCAGGCGCTCGCGATCGCCGAGTCCGCGCTCCCCACGGTGGTGGCGCCGTCGATCGCTGCGGTCACGCTGCGCCGGGTGATGGGCCAGGCCCGGCGGGCGCTCGGCGACGCAGCGGGAGCGATCGACGTGCTGACCGACGGCGCCCGGATCGGCCGCGAGCTGGGCATGTCGGCGATGGCGATCGAGCTCGACGTGGCGACGGCGCAGGTCCTGTGCGACGAGGGCCGCATCGACGAGGCGCTGGCGCTGGTGACGGCGGCTCGCGCCGAGGCGCACGGGCTCGGCTCGGTGGTCTCGGAGGTGTGGGCGGCCGCGACCGAGGGGTGGATCCGGTTCCGGCGCGGTGACCCGGATGCGCTCGCCACGGTGGAGGCGGCGCTCGAGCACGCCCGCGACATCGACTACCCGATCGCGATCGTGGCGAGCCTGCGTGCGGCGGCGGTCGTCCGCCTGGCCGCCGACGACGTCGAGCGGGCTCGACGTCACGTCGACGATCTCCTCCACGAGATCGTCGATCGCGGTGCGATCGTCAACACGAGGATGCTGGTCGACGCGGCGGCAGCGCTCGCCGACCACGTCGGGCACGCGTCGGCCGAGCGCCTCGCGGTCACCGCGGCGGCGCTGCCGGTGGTGTCGCTGATGGCAAGCACCGGGAGCGAGACCGTACGAGTCGCGTCGTCCGCGCTCGAGCCGCTCGGGGCCGTCGCAGCGATCGGCCTGGTGCGCGAGCTGCTCGCCGATCTCGCTGCAGGCGCGCCGTCGGGGGAGGTGCCGATCACCACGGCGCCGTCGGCTCGGCCGTCGCTGCGTGCGCGGGGCGACGACTGGGAGATCAGCTTCGAGGGCCGAATGGTTCACGTGCGTGCCTCGAAGGGCATGGCCGACCTGGCGACGTTGCTCGCCCAGGAAGGCCGTGAGGTGCACTGCCTCGACCTGATGGGCGCGGCGGTCGACGAGTCGTCGACCGGCGACGTGATCGATGCCGAGGCGCGCCGGCGCTACGAGCAGCGGGTGCGCGATCTGCAGGCCGAGATCGACGAGGCCGACGACGCGGCCGACCTGGCCCGGGCCGAGCGGGCGAGGGCCGAGATGGACGCCATCGTCGACCAGCTCGTGGCGGCGCTCGGCCACGGCGGCCGCACCCGACGTGCTGCCGACAGCGCCGAGCGCGCCCGGTCGGCGGTGACGCAACGGGTGCGCTCGACGGTGCGGCGCCTCGCCGAGCTCGACCCGGCGCTCGGCCGGCACCTGTCGGTGTCGGTGCGGACCGGGATCTGGTGCAGCTACCAGCCCGAGCGGCCGATGGGCTGGGACGTCCGGTAGGCGGGTCGCGGCCGATCCGTCGGCCCGCCGGCCCGCCCGGCACACTCTGCCCATGGCCCAGCACCCCACGACCGGGT
>JALOLG010000448.1 GCA_025456105.1 Ilumatobacteraceae bacterium
CTTCGTCGGCCTCGCCGGCGTGCCCGACCTCGGCCTCACCGAGCTCGGCCTCATCGACACGGCGACGCACTCGTTCACCGAGGTCGTGCTGCCGCAGATGCCCGAGGTCCTGTGCTGCCGCTGTCCCTCCCATGCCCACGACGTCCATCGCCTGATGGACCCCACCACCTACGAGGTCGCCACGTGACCACTGCACCCTCCGACCCGCCTGCTCGCCCGCGCCCGCTCCTCGGCGACGTCCTGCCGGAGCCCGCGCTCACCGACGCCGAGTGGGCCGCGCTCGCCCGGC
Source organism: Ilumatobacteraceae bacterium (assembly GCA_025456105.1). Lineage (GTDB taxonomy): Bacteria > Actinomycetota > Acidimicrobiia > Acidimicrobiales > Ilumatobacteraceae. Next base: position 290 of record JALOLG010000448.1, read on the forward strand.
TCCAGGAGGCGATCGACGACGAGATCGCCCCGCTGGCCGTCGAGCACGACTCCGCCGGTCGCTACCCCACGAAGGCGGTCGCGGCGCTCAAGCGGTGCGGCGTGCTGCACGGCGCCGTGCCGAGCGACGTGGGTGGCCCGGGGTTCGGGCACACGTTCAGCCTCGAGGTGCAGGTGCGGCTCGCCGCCGCCGACTCGGCGGTCGCGCAGGTGTACAAGATCCACGACGAGCTGACCCGCGAGATCCTCGTGTACGCACCGCCCGAGCGGCGCGCCGAGATCGCCCGCCGGATCCTCGGCGACGACATCATCCTCGGCCTCGCAGTGGCCGAGGCCGGCCGCCGCGTGGACGACCCGCTCACCACCGTGTGCACGCGAGTCGACGACGGGTGGCGGATCGACGGGACGAAGATCTACACGACGGGTGCGGCCGAGGCCGACTGGATCGCGCTCTGGACCTTCGACCCCGAGGCGGCGAGCGAGGAGAACCCGCTCACCGGCATGAAGCAGTTCCTGGTGCCGCCCGACCACCCGGGCGTGACGGTGCACCGCGACTGGGATGCGCTCGGCCAGCGCGCCACCGACTCGGGCACGATCACATTCGCCGACGTCCGGCTCCCCGAGTCGGCCCGGTCGAGCGTGCCCGGCGCGGCCCCGCTGCCGCACGCTTCCGTGCGCTACCAGGCCGGGTTCGCCGCCGTGCTCGTGGGCATCGGCGTGGGCGCGCTCGCCGCCGCGACGCCGTTCGTGCGCGAGCGGTCGCGGCCGTGGCCCTCGGCCGACGTCGCGTCGGCCGCCGACGACCCGATGGTGCAGCGGCTCATGGGCGAGCTCGCGGCCGACCTCGCCGCGGCCTACACGCTCACGCTCGCCACGGGCCCGATCCTCGACCGTCACGACCGACCCGACATGTGGTTCCCGCGCGCGCCCTACGCCATGCCGATCTCTGCCGCCAAGGCATCGGCGTCGCGGGCGGCCATGCGGGCCACCAGCGAGGTGTTCGCCCTGATGGGCACCCGCTCGGTCCAGCGCTCGAACGGGTTCGACCGCTGGTGGCGCAACGCCCGCACCCTGTCGCTGCACGACCCGCTCGACTGGAAGCAGGCCGAGATCGGTCGTCACGTCCTCACCGGGTGGGACCCGCCGCCCGGCATCTACCAGTGAGCCGGGTGATCGCCGGCCTGCGGTTCCCGGCGATCGCGTTCGGCACGGCGTTCCTCATCGGTGGGCTGCTGATCGTGATCGCGGGCGCCCAGCCGGTGGAGGCCTACCGCGAGATGGTGTCGGGCGCGTTCGGCGGCCGCTACGAGATCGCCGAGACGCTCGTGCGCGCGGTGCCGATCGCCCTGGTGGCGCTCACGGTGGTGCCAGCCCTGCGCGCCGGGATCTTCACGGTCGGCAGCGAGGGGTCGCTGGCGATCGGTGCTGCTGCATCGACCGCGGCGATCCTGTCGATCCGCGACGCGTCGGGGCCCGTGCTGGTGCTCGTCGGCGCGCTCGCCGGGGTGCTGGGCGGGCTCGTCTGGGCGCTCGTGCCGGCCGTGCTGCGCGCGTTCCTCGGGGTGAACGAGATCCTGTCGACGCTCCTCATGAACTACCTCGCCGGCGGTCTGCTGCTCTGGTCGCTGCGGTCGTGGCTCGCCACGCCCGAACCGGTGGCCACGCCCCGCAGCGAGCGCCTGCCCGACGCCGCGCTGCTGCCCAACCTGCTCGAGGGCACCCGGCTGCACGCCGGCGCGCTGCTCGTGCTGGTGGCCGTGGCGGTGCTGGCCTGGTGGGTGCGATCGGCGCACGGACTCCTCGTCGACGTGCACGGCGCGCGCCCCGACCTCGCGTCGCGCCTCGGCATCGTGGAGTGGCGACTCGTGCTGTCGACCATGCTGCTCGCAGGCGCGGGTGCCGGCCTCGCCGGGTGGCTGCAGGTGGCCGGCGTGGTCGGGACGCTCTACCCGAGCGTGGCCGGGCGTCCGTCAGCGCGGAGCCGGCGCCAGTCGCGACACCAGTCGGTGCGGAGGCGTCGTCATGAGCTGGTTCGACCTCGTCTTCTGGGAGGTCGTGCTGGCCGGTGGCATCCGGCTGGCCACGCCGGTCGCGTTCGCCGCGCTCGGCGAGACGGTGGTCGAGCGCAGCGGCGGGCTCAACCTCGGGATCGAGGGGATGATGCTCGCCGGCGCGTTCGCGGGTGTGTACGGCAGCTCGCAGGCGGGCTGGGCGGCGGGGATGCTCCTCGGCCTGGCGGTGGGCGCCCTGCTCGGTCTTGCGATGGCGGCGACCGTGCTGATCGGCGGCGCCAACCAGGTGGTCACCGGCATCGCCATCACGCTGCTCGGTGGCGGGTTGGCGTCGTACCTGTTCGTGGTGTGGCAGCCATCGGGTCGTGAGACGGTGACCGTCGACCTCGCCCCGCAGGTGACCGTGCCCGTGCTCTCCGACATCCCGCTCGTCGGGCCGGCGCTGTTCGACCAGAGCCTGCTGACCTACCTCTGCGTGGCGCTCGCGATCGCGATGACGTGGGTGTTCGCGTCGACGGGCGCCGGGTTGGCGCTCCGGGCCGTCGGCGACGATCCGGTGGCGGCGAACGTCCGGGGGGTCCGCGCGCCGGTGGTGCGAGGTGCGGCGTACACCTTCGGTGGTGCGCTGGCCGGCGTGGGTGGCGCCGCGATCACGGTCGGCTACCTGGGCCTGTACACCGACGGGGTCACCGCCGGCCGCGGCTTCGTGGCGCTCGCCGTGGTGATCATCGGTCGCTGGACGCCGCTCGGCGCGCTGGCGGGTGCGTTCCTGTTCGCCGTGTTCGACTCGCTCGCCCTGCAGCGCCGAGGCGGCTCGCTGCCGACGGAGTTCTGGACCGCGCTGCCGTACGCCGTCACACTCGTGGTCTTGGTCGTTGCGCTGCGCAACCGCCGGGCCCCGCGCGCTCTCGGCCGCCCGCTCGCCGTCACCGCCTCGTGACCGGCGCATCTGGGTGACGATCGTGGCGGCAACCGCAACGATCGTCACCCAGATGTGGCCCGGGAGTCGCTACGGACCCGTGACGCAGACCACGTAGGCGGTGAGGGTGTAGCTCCCGACGCCGTTGGCCGCGTCGACGGCCGAGACGACCGTCCAGACGGTGTTCGAGGTCGCCGAGCTCGCGATGAGGCTCAGCTCTCCGATGCTCCCGCTCGTCGGGTTGGTGATCGCGCCGCCACCGCCGACGGCGAGCTTCCCGGCCGGGCAGGCTGCGGTGGCCGTCGCGGTCTGACCGT
>JALOLG010000069.1 GCA_025456105.1 Ilumatobacteraceae bacterium
CAACCTCGCCGTGATGCGCGACGGCGACGAGCTCGGGTGGCACTTCGACCAGACCGACTTCGTGGTGTCGATCGCGATCCAGTCGTCGCTCGCCGGGGGCGAGTTCGAGAACGCGGCGCGCATCCGCACCGCCGCCGACGAGCACCACGACGACGTCGCGGCCGTGCTCGCGGGTGCGGCACCGGAGCGGATCCGGGTCGAACCGATGACGCCCGGCACGCTGATGCTGTTCAACGGCCGCTGGAGCCTGCACCGGGTGAGCCCGGTGCGCGGTGAGGTGCCCCGCTACGTCGCCCTGCTGGCGTACGACACGAAGGCCGGCACCGACTCCACCGACCTGCTCAAGCTCGTGCGCTACGGCCGCCTGCCGGAGCCGGTGTGATCCCGCAGTTCGGCGAGGGGTTCGCAGGGGAGGGCCCGAACGCGGCGCACGTCAACACGATGCTCGGGCGGCGCGACGGCCCGGTGGGTGTGGCGTGGGCGACCGCGCTCGCGACGCCGTCCACCGGCCACGCGCCGTTCGTCGTGGTGGCGGCACCGAACCTGCCCGTGGTGCCGTTCACCCTGTTCGTGAACAAGGCGGCGATCGCATCGGAGCGCCATGCGCAGCTCACGTGGGGTGCCGCGCAGGCCGGCGTGGCCGCGGGCGTGCTCGAGCTGCGGGTGGCCGACGACGACGGCTCGCTGTGCCTCGTCACCGCGGTGTGGGTCGACCCGGCTGCCGACGACGAGGAGGCGGTGTTCGAGCACAACCGGCTCGCCACCATCGCCGCCGTCAACATGGGAGCTGCCGGCGGCCCGTGGCGCGGCCACCTCGACGCGGTGGAGATGCCCACCAACCCGTTCTTCCGTCGGCCGGCTACTTGAGGAACCGGCTGGTGGTGTTGTCGGCGAGCACCTTGCCGCCGGTCTGGCACGTGGCGCAGTAGCAGACCGTGTAGCCGGAGTACTCGACGGCGCGCACCACGTCGCCGCACACCGGGCAGGGCTCGCCGGTGCGGCCGTGCACGCGGCTCGACCGGAGCTTCGACGACGTCATGTCGTCACGCTCGCGCTCCTCAGCGAGGCTCTCGGCGATCGCGTCGTGGATCGCAGCGGCCACGGCATCGACCTGGTCGGGGACGAGCTTGGTGGTGCTGGCGAACGGCGACAGCCGGGCGCGGTGGCACACCTCGTTGGCCAGGCGGCGCCCGATGCCGGCGATGGCGTGCTGGTCGCGCAGGAACCCGTGCAGGCGCTGCGAGCGAGCGGCGAGCAGCGGTGCGAGCGCTGCGGCCGTGATCGTGTCGGCTTCCGGACCCAGGTCGTCGAGCGGCGGCGTCGTGAGCGCCGACGCCGACGGCACGCACCACACGCCGGCCCGTCGCTCCGTGCCCTGCTCGGTGAGCAGCAGTGCAGGCCCGTCGTCGAACGTGAAGCGGGCCTGGCCGCCACGCGGCTTCGCCGATCGCTTCGGGTCGAGCGACAGCCGCCCGCCCTGCATGAGGTGCACCACGAACGTGGTGGGCTCGAAGCGCAGCAGCAGGTACTTGCCGCGCCGGCCGACCTCGAGCAGCGGCGACCCGTACGCGGTGTCGGGCGCCGGGAGCGCCGTCTTCAGCGCCGTGAACCGGAGCGGCTCGAACCGCACGAGCCGTCGCCCGGTCAGCTCGGCGGTGAGCCGCTCGGCGTGCGCCTGGATCTCGGGCAGCTCCGGCACGGCGCCTCAGGCGTACTCGGTGTGCTGGCGCACCGTGGCGAACACCGCGTCGAGCGCGCCGAACACGGGCTGAGCGGCCAGGAGCTTCTGCTGGTCGCCGTAGAGGCGGATGCGCCCGCCGAGGAACGCCTCCTGGGCGTTGAGCTCGCCGGTGGCGACGGCGACGGCGGTGGTCCAGTCCTGCTCCATCCGGACGTCCTCCGGGTCGGCCGGTCCGGCACCGAAGCGCGCCTCGCCGTGTCCGACCTGGAGGTGGTACGTGACGTCACCCTCGGGCCCGTCGGTGACCACCTGGGTGACGCCGATCGTGTGCTCGGCAGCGAGCGCCCGGAGGGTGTCGCTCTCCGCGACCTCGCGCCGCAGCGAGTCGATCCATCCGAGGCTCAGGTACCGCACGGTGTCCATCACCCGTAGTTTGCCCGACGTGTTCGACGCCGCCGATGAGCGACCGCACGTGGGTGCGACCGACGAGTGGGTGTTCGCGGCGTGGACGCCCGATGCGCGCCTCGGCGTGGTGTCGGGTCATCGGCTCCTCGAGCGCCGGTCGTGGTACTGGGCCGCGCTCGCCCGCGCCGGTCACCCGCTGCTCCACGTGCTCGATGCCGACGTGCCCGTGCGGGCGGATCCGTTCGTGCTGAAGGGCCACGAGATGTGGGCAGAGCACACCTGCGACGACCCGCTGCGGCAGTGGTCGGTGGGCAACGAGACCTACGCGGCCGCGCTCGACGACCCGGCCGACGCGCTCGGGCGCGCCTACGGGGTGCCGACCCCGATCGCGTTCGACCTGGAGTGGTACGCCGTGGGCGATCCGCGCCCGATCGCTCACGGCTTCGAGCAGGCTGGCGTGGTGCACGGCGCGATCGAGGTCGCCGGCGAGTCGACGATCGAGCTGGTGGAGGTGCCCGCTGCTCGGTGGCGTCGCTGGATCGACCGACCGGGCGTCCTGCCGCCGCTCGGTCTGCCGATCGTGCGGGCGCACGCCGGCCTGCGGGCGCCGTTCCGCTTCCCGGACGGGACCGCGCTCGACCTGGTGCTCAGCGCCGACGGTTGGGCGCTCCGCGACGCCCGCTGACCCGCGTGCCACACTCGACGGTCCCATGGCGTACGAGCGCGACATCCTCGACGAGCTGGCCGACGCACGACGAGCCCCGGCGCACCCGACCGTCGAGGTGCGCGTGGGCATGGCGGTGGTCGACCGAGCGAGCGGGTTCTCGGGTCGGGTCGTGCGCTGGAACGCCGAGGCCGTCACGGTCCAGGCGCCGTCGCAGCACCTGCGCCACTTCACGTGGAAGCCGGGCGGGTTCGTCGTCGAGGGTCGTGCCGTCACCCTGACCCGGCCGGCGACCCGACCGGAGGCCACCCAGCGCGTCACGGCGTCCGGATCGGTGGCGGGCGAACGCCGCCCGGCGCGCATCGCCGCGGCCAGCCGGATCTGGGTCGAGGGCCGCCATGACGCCGAGCTGCTCGAGCACGTCTGGGGCGACGACCTCCGCGACGTGGGCGTCGTGGTGGAGCCGATGCACGGCGCCGACGACCTGCCGGCGCGAGTGCGCGCGTTCGGCCCGGGGCCGAGCCGTCGCCTCGGCGTGCTGCTCGACCACCTCGTGCCGGGCTCGAAGGAGTCGCGGCTCGCTGCCACGGTTCGTTCGAGCGAGGTCTCGGGGCCGCACGTGCTCGTGACGGGTCACCCGTTCGTCGACGTGTGGGCTGGTGTGCGGCCGGATCGGCTCGGGCTCACCGAGTGGCCCGACGTGCCGCTCGGTGAGCCGTGGAAGGAGGGCGTGTGCCGTGCCCTCGGTGTCGACCTCGACGGCTTCTGGCCGCGCCTGCGAGCGCAGGTGCGCACGTACGCCGACCTGCGCCCCGAGCTGGTGGGCGCGGTCGAGCAGCTGATCGACTTCGTCGCCGAGGTGACGCCGGACGGCTGATCAGACGAACGCCGGGGCGAAGATCAGCGCGACGATCGTCATCACCTTGATGAGGATGTTCATCGCCGGGCCGCTGGTGTCCTTGAACGGGTCACCCACGGTGTCGCCCACCACGGCGGCCTTGTGGGCGTCGCTGCCCTTGCCGCCGTGCTCGCCGCCCTCGATGTACTTCTTGGCGTTGTCCCAGGCGCCGCCGGCGTTGGCCATGTAGATGGCGAGGCAGAAGCCCACCACGAGCGCCCCGGCGAGGAACCCGCCCAGCGCGTCGATGTCGATGAAGCCGATGGCCAGAGGGATCACGATCGCGAGCCCACCGGGCAGCAGCATCTCGCGCAGGGCCGCAGCGGTGGAGATGTCGACGCACTTCGCGTAGTCGGGTGTGGCGCTCGGGTCACCGTCGCGGAGGCCCGGGATCTCGCGGAACTGCCGGCGCACCTCCTCGATCATCTGGTTCGCGGCGCGGCCGACGGCGTCGATCGTGAGGGCTGCGAACACGAAGGGCAGCATCGCTCCGAGGAACAGGCCGATGAACACCTCGACCTCGCCGAGGTTGAGCGCGAGGATCTCGCCCTCGGCGGCGACCGAGGCCTCGAACGCCTTGAAGAGCGCCAGTGCGGTGAGGGCCGCCGAGCCGACGGCGAACCCCTTGGCGACGGCGGCGGTGGTGTTGCCGAGCGCGTCGAGCGAGTCGGTGACCTCGCGCACCTTCGGGTCGAGGTGCGCCATCTCGGCGATGCCACCCGCGTTGTCGGAGATCGGGCCGTAGGCGTCGACCGAGACGACCACGCCAGTGGTGGCCAGCATGCCCACGGCGGCGAGCGCGATGCCGTACACGCCGTAGCCCTCACCGAGCTGCTCGCCACCCCAGTACGCGATGCCGGTGCCCAGTGCCACGAGCAGCACCGAGGCGCCGACGGAGATCATGCCGGCCGAGATGCCGGCCAGCACGGTGGTGGCCGGACCGGTCTCGGACTGCTTGGCGATGTTCTTGACCGGGCGGAAGTCGCTGCTGGTCCAGATCTCGGCCACCTTGCCGATCGCGTAGCCCACGATCAGACCGCCGACGACCGACACCGACAGGCCCCACCAGTTGTCCGTGCCCTCGGTGTCGCTGAACATGAGGTACCCCAGCCCGACGACGGCGACCGTGGTGATGGCCATCGCGACGTTGGTGCCGCGGTGCAGCGCGGCCGCGAGCTGGTGCGGGTCGAGCCGGTCGCCGGCCCTCACGAAGAACGCGCCGATGATCGAGGCGATCATGCCGACGGCCGCGACGGCGAGCGGGAAGACGAAGAACTCGGGTGTGTTCTCGAGCGTGATGGTGGGGATGAAGGCGGCCAAGGCGATCGGGGCGATGATCGAGCCGGCGTAGCTCTCGAACAGGTCGGCGCCCATGCCGGCCACGTCACCCACGTTGTCGCCGACGTTGTCGGCGATGGTGGCCGGGTTGCGGGGGTCGTCCTCCGGGATGCCCGCCTCGACCTTGCCCACGAGGTCGGCCCCGACGTCGGCCGCCTTGGTGTAGATGCCACCACCCACGCGGGAGAAGAGCGCGATCGACGACGCACCGAGGCCGAACGCCGTGACGACCTCGAACGCGTCGTCGACGTCGAGCCACTCGACGAACACGAGGTAGCTCATCGAGATGCCGAACAGCGCGAGGCCTGCCACCGTGAAGCCCATCACCGCGCCGCCGCGGAACGCGAGCGGCAGCGCCTTGTGGGCGCCGATCGTGGCGGCCTGGGTGGTGCGCGCGTTGGCTCGTGTGGCGATCGTCATGCCGACGAAGCCGGCGATCGCCGAGAGCAGCGCGCCGAGCACGTACGCGATCGCGCCCCACGGGCGGCCGTAGTCGAGCAGGGCGAAGATGAGCACGGCCATGGCCGCGACGAACACCGACACCCAGCGGTACTCGCGGCGCAGGAAGGCCGTCGCACCCTCTTGGATGGCGCGCATCAGCTCCTGCATGCGCTCGTTGCCCGGTGACTCCTTCGTCACGGCCTGGAAGTCGGAGCCGTCCGGCACCAACTGATCCGACCGCGATCGATCGGAGGCTGTGACGCGCTCCACGTCCGGAGGATTACGAAGCGTGCGGGACCCCACGGGTAGCGTCTGGCGCATGGCACAGACGTTGAGCCGGGGTCCCGTCACCGGCACCGCGAAGCCGGCCGGGAAGCGCAAGCCGTTCCTGCTCGACCTCTACTCCACCGCCGTCGGCAAGAAGTACGTCATGGCCATCACCGGGATCCTCATGATCCTGTTCGTGGTGGGTCACATGATCGGCAACCTGAAGATGTACCAGGGTGTCGATGCCGATGGCGTCTACGCGATCGACCACTACGGCGAGTTCCTCCGCGAGCTGCTCTACCCGCTGCTGCCGAAGTACGGGGCGCTCTGGATCATGCGCGTGGGCCTCATCGTCACGATCCTGCTGCACATCCACGCGGCGTACGGCCTGACGGTGATCAACCGCAAGGCCCGCCCGGTGAAGTACCAGTCGCCGCGCGACTACCAGATCGCCAGCTTCGCCAGCCGATCGATGCGCTGGACCGGTGTGATCGTGCTGGCGTTCATCCTCTGGCACCTCGCCGACCTCACGTTCGGCTGGGTGAACCCCGACTTCGAGTACGGCGAGGTGTACCGCAACATCGACGCCACGCTCTCGCGCTGGCCCGTGGCGATCTTCTACATCGTCGCCAACGTGCTGCTCGGCATCCACCTGTTCCACGGCACGTGGAGCCTGTTCCAGTCGATGGGCTGGAACAACCCGCGCTTCAACCCGTGGCGGCGCTGGCTCGCCGCCGGCGTGGCCACCGTCATCGTGGTGGGCAACGTCTCGTTCCCGATCGCCGTGCTCGCGGGCATCGTCGAGCACCCCGGTGTGAGCTGATCCAGGAGATCCCACGACCATGACCGTCACCCTCGACGCCAAGATCCCCGCCGGCCCGCTCGCCGACAAGTGGGACAACTTCAAGGCCGACGAGAAGCTCGTCAACCCGGCCAACAAGCGCAAGTTCAAGATCCTCATCGTGGGCACCGGCCTCGCCGGCGCCTCGGCGGCGGCCACGCTCGCCGAGCTCGGCTACCAGGTGGAGGCCTTCACCTTCCACGACTCGCCGCGCCGGGCGCACTCGATCGCCGCCCAGGGCGGCATCAACGCAGCGAAGAACTACAAGGGCGACGGCGACTCGATCCACCGCCTGTTCTACGACACCATCAAGGGCGGCGACTTCCGCGCCCGTGAGGCCAACGTCCACCGCCTCGCGCAGGTGTCGGTCGACATCATCGACCAGATGGTCGCCCAGGGCGTGCCGTTCGCCCGCGAGTACGGCGGCCTGCTCGACAACCGCAGCTTCGGTGGCGCGCAGGTGAGCCGCACCTTCTACGCCCGCGGGCAGACCGGCCAGCAGCTGCTGCTCGGCGCCTACCAGCAGATGGCGCGCCAGGTCGGCCTCGGCAACGTGAAGCTCTGGAACCGCACCGAGCTGGTCGACATCGTCGTGGTCGACGGCCGGTGCGCCGGCATCGTCACCCGCGACCTGCTCACCGGCGAGGTGCGCTCGCACTCGGGCCACGCGGTGGTGCTCTGCACGGGTGGCTACGGCAATGCGTTCTTCCTCTCCACCAACGCCATGGCGTGCAACACCAGCGCGATCTGGCGGGCCCACCGGCGCGGCGCGTACTTCGCCAACCCGTGCTACACGCAGATCCACCCCACGTGCATCCCGCAGTCCGACGAGTTCCAGTCGAAGCTCACGCTCATGTCGGAGTCGCTGCGCAACGACGGCCGGGTGTGGGTGCCGAAGAACGCCGACGATCACCGCCCGCCCCACCAGATCCCCGAGGACGAGCGCGACTACTACCTCGAGCGGCTGTACCCGAGCTTCGGCAACCTCGCACCGCGCGACATCTCGTCGCGCGCGGCCAAGCGCGCCGTCGACTCCGGTCGCGGCGTCGGCCCGCTCAAGAACGGCGTGTACCTCGACTTCTCCGACGCCATCGGTCGGCTCGGCAAGGCGGTGGTGGAGGAGCGCTACGGGAACCTGTTCGAGATGTACGAGCGCATCACGGGCGAGAACCCCTACGACGTGCCGATGCGGATCTACCCGGCGTCGCACTACACGATGGGCGGGCTGTGGGTCGACTACGAGCTCATGACCACCATCCCGGGGCTGTACGCCGCGGGTGAGGCCAACTTCTCCGACCACGGGGCGAACCGACTCGGTGCCTCGGCGCTCATGCAGGGCCTCTCCGACGGGTACTTCGTGCTGCCGTACACCATCTCCAACTACCTGGCGCCCTGGCTCAACAAGCCGATCCCCGACACGTCGCACCCCGAGTTCGCGAAGGTCGAGGCCGAGGCCCGCGATCGCTTCCGCCAGTACCTCTCGGTCGGTGGCACCCGCTCGCCCGACTGGTTCCACCGCGAGCTCGGCAAGATCATCTGGGACTACTGCGGCATGGAGCGCTCGCGCGAGGGCCTCGAGAAGGCGCTCGGCGAGATCCCGGCCCTGTACGCCGAGTTCCAGAAGGACCTGCGCGTCACCGGCGACGCCGAGAGCGTCAACCAGACGCTCGAGAAGGCCGGTCGCGTCGACGACTTCTTCCAGCTCGGGATGGTGATGTGCCAGGACGCGCTGGTGCGCGAGGAGAGCTGCGGCGGCCACTTCCGGGTCGAGCACCAGACCGAGGAGGGCGAGGCGCTCCGCAACGACGACGAGTTCGCCCACGTCACGGCCTGGGAGTGGTCGGGCGATCCCACCCGGCCGATCGAGCACCGCGAGCAGCTCGAGTACGAGGTCGTCAAGTTCCAGACACGGAGTTACAAGTGACCACCACGCTCACCAACCTCACGCTCAAGATCTGGCGCCAGGACGGGCCCGGCGACGCCGGCCGGTTCGAGACGTACCAGATCCCCGAGATCAGCGACGAGGCCTCGTTCCTCGAGATGCTCGACGTGCTCAACGAGCGGCTGATCGGCGAGGGCACCGAGCCGGTCACGTTCGACCACGACTGCCGCGAGGGCATCTGCGGCACGTGCTCGCTGATGATCGACGGCCAGGCCCACGGCCCCCAGCGCGGGACGGCCACGTGCCAGCTCCACATGCGCAAGTTCCAGAGCGGCGACACGATCGTGATCGAGCCGTGGCGGGCGAGCGCGTTCCCGATCATCAAGGACCTCATGGTCGACCGGTCGGCGTTCGACCGCATCGTCGAGGCCGGTGGCTACATCTCGGCCGACACCGGCGGGGCGCCCGACGCGAACCTCATCCCGATCCCCAAGCCCGTCGCCGATGCGGCCATGGACGCGGCCGCCTGCATCGGGTGCGGTGCCTGCGTGGCGGCCTGCCCGAACGGGGCGGCCAACCTGTTCACCGCGGCCAAGGTCACGCACCTCAACCTGCTGCCGCAGGGGCAGGCGGAGCGGTTCAAGCGCGTCGAGGCGATGGTGGAGACGATGGACGAGTACTTCGGCTCGTGCACCAACCACGGCGAGTGCGAGGCGGCGTGCCCCAAGGAGATCTCGATCGACGTGATCGCCCTGATGAACGCCGACTACCGCAAGGCCAAGTTCAAGAACCGCAAGGCGCTGAGCCGGATCTGACCCGGTCGCGAGCCCCGGCTCAGGGCCGGGCGATCACGAACGTGGCGTAGCTGCTCGTCGCTGTCGTCTCGCCGGCCGTGAAGCGCAGGTCGAGTCGCAGCGTGCCCAGGGTCTCGGGCACGGTGGTGCTGATCCGGCCCACCTGCACGCAGTCGTCGGCCGGGACGTCGCCGCCGTAGTGCCACGACCGCTGCCCGCCCGCCCACGACATGGTGGCCGTCACCACCGCCGGGGCGAGGTCGTGGCGCAGGTCGTTGACCACGTGCAGGTCGAGCTCGAGCGGATCACCGGGGGCGACGATCGCCGGTGGCCACGTGGCCGTCACGATGAGGGGAGCGCACGCGTCGCGCAGCGCCGCGTAGCCGGCCTTCGGTCGCCGCTCGTGGTCGAGCACGCTCCACGACACCGTCGGCGCCGCGTCGTTGAAGCAGAACGTGCAGAAGCCACCCGTGGGCCGGTACTTCAGCCGGCGCAGCGCCTCGATCTGGCGCCGGAGGAGATCGGCCTGGTACCGCTGCGTCGCTCTGCGCCAGCCGTCGAGGTCGGCGAACTCGGCGGGCGGCACGTGCTGGTCGAACACCCACTTCTGCAGGCCGTGCCGCTCGGCGAGCTGCTCCCAGTCGAGGTCGGGCCACCGGTCGGCGTCGAGGAAGTCGGCCGCGTCGGGCACCGCCTGTGCACCCAGCTCGGACACGAACCGCACGAGCCGGGGGAGTCGCGCGGCGAGCCGCTCGAGGTCGCCCGCGTCGCCGTGGTACCAGCCGAAGTACAGGTGCGAGTCGGTGCCGTCGAGCAGCGGCAGGTGGGGGAGCACGCCCGAGTGCGGCACGGTGGCGCGAGTCGGGTCGGCGCGCTCGAACGACCGCTTCACCCATCGGTCGAGCACCGTCTTGTTCCAGGTCGGGAGCTGCTGGCCGGCGATGAAGCGCAGCCGCGACCGCAGCGAGTCGCCCTCGATGCCGACCCCAGCCGCGACCGGGTCGTTGTGGCCGATCCACAGCGCGATCGACGGGTGGTGGCCGAGCAGGTCGACGGCCTCGCGCGCCTGGTCGACGGCCTGCCGGCGGACCGAGCGCGCGTACCCCCAGCTGAGCGGGAAGTCCTGGATCAGGAGCAGACCCACCCGATCGGCCTCGTCGTAGAGCTCGGGCCGGCCGATGTGACCGTGCACCCGCAGCACGTCGAGGCCGGCGTCGAGCGCGAGCTCGACGTCGCGGCGCACCATGTCGGGCGTGGCGTCGGCGAGGCCGGCGCAGGTGGGCAGCAGGTTCGACCCCTTCAGGAACAGCCGCTCCCCGTTGACCGACAGGATCCAGTCGTTCCACGCCACCGTGCGGCAGCCCGTGCGACGCTCGGCCCGGTCGCTCGGCTCGCCGTCGACCACCACCTCGACCACGACGTCGGTCAGCGGCTGCTCGCCGAGCGCCCGTGGCCACCACAGCTGGGGGCGGTCGACGTCGACCGCCCAGCCGACGTCGTTGGTGCCGGTGGCCAGCACGTGCTCGGTCTCGGCGACGACCTGCCCGTCGACGCGCGTGCGCAGCACCACGCGGCGCCGGACGTCGCTGTCGAGCCGGGCGGTCAGCAGGAGGTGGGCGCGGGCGTCGTCGGCGTCGCGCGTGAGCACCCGCAGGCGGGCGAGCCGCACCGGGCCGGTGTCGTGCACCTGCACGGGGCGCCACAGACCACCCGGGTTCCAGCGGCGGTCGATCGCATCCCAGTGCTGGAACACACCGGTGATGCTGCGCTTGCCGCGGACCGAGCGCTGCGGCTGGCAGGTGACCTCCACCGTGAGCACGTGGTCGGCGTCGAGCGCCGACAGCGCGGTCACGTCGAACGAGTGCGGCGCGAAGTAGCCCTCGGGATCGCCCAGGTAGGCGCCGTCGAGCCAGACGTCGGCCTGGTAGAAGACGCCGTCGAGGGTGATCCACCGCCGCCGGCCGGGCTCGGGCGGGGCGAGCTGGTACCGGTGCCGGTACACCACCGGGCCGTCGCTGTCGGTGAAGCCGGGGTGCGACCGCCAGTGCCCGGGCACCTCGATCTCGGACCACGCCGAGTCGTCGTAGGTGGGCTCGACGGCCGTGCGACGGAGCTCGTCGCTGGCGAGCGCGGCACGCCAGACCCCACGGAGCTCCACCGGGCGAGCGTACGCGACGCGATCGGCGCCACCTCCACAGGACCTGCGCCCGACCGCGATCGCTCGCACCTCCACAGGACCTGCGCCGACCGCGAGCGGTAGCGTCCGAGCATGACCGACCGCCCCGCCACCATCGGAGAGCTCAAGGAGTCCGGCTGGGTCTCCCGACCGGTGAAGGAGGAGATCCGGGCCAACGCCGTCGCTCGCATCGCCCAGGGCCTGCCGCTGTTCGAGGGGGTCCTCGGCTACGAGGACACCGTGATGCCCCAGCTCGAGAACGCCCTGCTCGCCGGGCACGACATCATCTTCCTCGGCGAGCGCGGCCAGGCGAAGACCCGCATGATCCGGTCGCTCACCGGCCTGCTCGACGAGTGGATGCCGATCGTCGACGGCAGCGAGATCAACGACGACCCGTACCACCCCGTGTCGCGCCACGCCCGCGACGCGGTCGCGGCGCACGGCGACCACACGCTCATCGACTGGGTGCACCGCGACCAGCGCTACGGCGAGAAGCTCGCCACGCCCGACACCTCGATCGCGGACCTCATCGGCGAGGTCGACCCGATCAAGGTCGCCGAGGGCCGCTACCTGTCCGACGAGCTGACGCTGCACTACGGCCTCGTGCCGCGCACCAACCGCGGGATCTTCGCCATCAACGAGCTGCCCGACCTCGCCGAGCGCATCCAGGTGGGCATGCTCAACGTGCTCGAGGAGCGCGACGTCCAGATCCGCGGGTACAAGATCCGCCTGCCGCTCGACGTGCTGCTCGTGGCCTCCGCCAACCCCGAGGACTACACCAACCGCGGCCGCATCATCACGCCGCTCAAGGATCGGTTCGGGAGCCAGATCCGCACCCACTACCCGCTCGAGACCTCGCTCGAGTACGACATCATCCGCCAGGAGGCGCGTCCGCTGAGCGTGCCCGACGCGGCCGACGTGAGCGTGCCCGAGTACCTGGGCGAGGTGGTCGCCACGTTCAGCCACCTGGCGCGGGCGAGCTCGCACGTCAATCAGCGCAGCGGCGTCAGCGTGCGCCTCAGCGTCGCCAACTACGAGGCGCTCGCGGCCAACGCGCTGCGTCGCGGCCTGCGGGCGGGCGAGCGCAAGGTCGTCGCACGCATCGACGACCTCGACGCGCTGGCCGCGTCGTCGATCGGCAAGATCGAGATCGAGTCGCTCGAGGAGGGCCGCGAGGGGGTCATCTTCGACAACCTCGTGAAGGGCGCGGTGCTG
>JALOLG010000001.1 GCA_025456105.1 Ilumatobacteraceae bacterium
CACCCGCGACCGCCCGAACGCTAGCGGGCGTGATCGGCGGCGCCCATCCGGCACACTGGTGACATGAGCGAGCCCGAGCCCCACGAGCACGACGACTCCCTCGAGGAGGAGGTCCTCGAGAGCGGCCTGCCCACCTCCGCCCTCGGCATCCCGGCGGGTGGGGGCGACGACACGCTCGAGGCGTACGACCTCGACGACGACGGGAAGGTGTCGCTGGTGGAGGGCGCCCGTGCGCAGCTCGGCGTCATCGACGCCCGGCTCGAGGAGATCGCCGAGCACGGTGGCATCACGGGCAAGCTCGCGGATGCCGCGCACCACGTGGTCGACAAGCTCGACAACGACGACCAGGGCTGAGGTCCGCTACTCCACGACCCGCAACGTCCCTGGCACGTCCATCCGGCGCAGCCGACGGACGGTGAGGAGCGGCGCGATGCCGACGGCCAGCACGCCCAGCACGACGGCCGTGAGGATCGTCTCGGCCGACACGGCAACGTCCAGCTGCAGGTCGGGCAGCGTCGACTGCAGCACGCTCGTGGTGAGCCATCGAACGATGACGGCACCGAGCCCGACCCCGACGGCCGTGCCGAGCAGCCCGTAGAGCAGGCCCTCGACCACCTCGAGCCCGAGGACCCGTCGCACCGGGAGCCCGAAGGCGAACAGCGTGGCGCGCTCGCGGGCGCGCTCGTCGGCGTTGATGCTGGTGGCGTTGTAGGCGATGAGCAGCGCCAGCACCAGGATGAACAGCTGCAGCACGCGGAAGATCGCCGTGAAGTCGTCGATCGAGTCGCGCACGATCGAGGTGGACGCAGCGACCGGTTGGACCGAGCTCACGCCGTCGAGCCCGAAGAGCTCGCGCTCGACGTCGTCGGGAGTCGAGCCGGCGGCAGGCAGCACCGACAGCTGGTTGATCGCGCCCTCGGCTCCGAACAGCGCCAGCTCCGAGCGGTCGAGGTACACGTTGAAGCGGAACGGGCTCACGTGGATGCCCGCGACGCGGACGGTCGACTCGGTGATGCCGATGCCGGTCGCGGTCCGGACCGGATGGGTGAGCGTGACCTCGTCGCCGATCCCGACCCCGAGGTCGCCGGCCGCCGACTCGGAGATGACGATCCCTCGTCCGGTCGGACCCGCCGCGTAGGCGGGCACCCAGACCTCGCTCTCGAGCGGCACCGCCTCGATCAGCACGTCGAAGGGCTCGCCGCCGTCGCGCGCGAGCGTGCCGCCCAGCTGGAGGACGGGCTCCGACATGGCCACGGAGTCCGCGCCCTCGATGCGAACGACGAGGGGGTCGCCCTCGACGGTGAGGGACTGCAGGCCGACCACGACCCGGTCGGGGTGGGCGCCGAGGACGTGCTCGTCGTTGCGGTCCATGGTGGCGACGAACGAGTCGAGCATGCCGAAGATCGCGACGAGCGTGGCGACGGCGGCACCGATGCCCAGGGCGGTCAGGATGGTGCGGCGCGGCGTGCGCAGCACGTTGCCCAGCGGCATGCGCCGGAACGCCGACCGGGGCCAGGGCAGACGTCGCAGCAGCGGCGAGAGCCCGCTGCGGGCGCTGCGGTGGACCGTGGCGATCGCGTCGACCGGCGTGACGCGCACGGCGCGCCACACGGGCCAGGCAGTGGCGAGGATGGGGAGGACGAACCCGAGTGCCGCGCCACGCACGAAGTTCGCCGGCTGGAAGTCGGTGATCCACACGGGCATCGGCAGGAAGCTCGTGTAGACGGGCCGGAGCCCGGCGATGGCGAGCAGCCCGACGAGCACGCCGAACACCACGCCGACGACGGCGATCTCGACGCCGACGAGCATCGGTCGGATCGCGAGCTGCCGGCGGGACATGCCGAGCGCCATCGCGATGCCGATCTCACGGCGCTGCGCCTCCACCATCCGGCTCGACAGGTTGAACGCCCCGAAGGCCGCGCCGGCGAGGATCAGCGCCGCGAGCACGTTCCAGAACTTCCGGTCGCCCTCGATGTCGTCGTACAGGAGGCGATATGCGTCCTCGTCGTCGCGAGTCATCACGGTGGTGCCGAGGCCGAGCGACTCGACCGCCCGCTCCACCTCCGCCTGCGCCGCCGCCGTGTCGACCCCGTCGCGCAGCGCGATGACGAGGTCGTTCACCTGGCCGGGGCGTCCGGTGAGGTCCTGCGCGGTGGCGAGCGAGGTGAACAGCGCGGCGAAGTTGGCCTGGGCGAAGAACCCCCCGTCCTCGGTGGTGACGAAGAAGTACTCGGGTCCTGACCCGTGACCCACCACCTCGAGCTCGCGGCCGCCACTCGTGCGGACCGAGCCATCGAGCCCCAGGTCGTAGAAGTCGGCGAAGTTGCGCTCGAGCACCACGACGGGTCGGCCGTCGTCGTCGGCGGCCAGCGTGCGGCCGCGGCCGTCCTCGACCCACACCGACGTGAGCTGCGGTCCACTCGCCACGTCGAGCCCGACGATGCGGCCCGGCACCAGGATCGTCTCGTCGGCCGTCGACGCGTCGACCTGGGTGTCGACGACCAGCCGCTCCTCGGCGACGTCGACGATCGTGGGATCGGGGAGCCGATCGAGCGCGGCCAGGAGCGCACCGCGCTCGGTGGAGAGCCCCTCGGTGGCCACGACCCGGAGGTCGTACATCCCGGTCGCCGCGAACGACGCGTCGTTCGACTCCCGTCGCCAGGTGGCGGTGCTGCTGAGCGCGGAGTACACGCCGGTGCCGATCGCGATCACGAGCGCGATCGCGGCGACCTGGAGCCACTTGCGCCGCAGGTCCCGCAGCGACCAGCGCAGCACGAAGCCGAGTCGCACGTCGACCTACCAGTGCAGCTCGGAGACGTCGGCGCGCCCGCCCGCCGGTGGCCCGTCGCTCACGATCCGGCCGCTGCTCAGCTCGATGACGCGGTCGGCGACACGGGAGATCTCGCGGTTGTGGGTGACGACCACCACCGTGTGCCCGGCAGCGGCCTGCTGCCGCAGCACCTCGAGCACCTGCACGCCGGTGCGGTAGTCGAGGTCGCCCGTTGGCTCGTCGGCGACCAGGACGGGGTTGCCGGTGGCGAGCGCCCGAGCGATCGCGACCCGCTGCTGCTCGCCGCCGGAGAGCTCGCTCGGGTAGTGGAGCGCCCGGTCGTGCAGGCCCACGCGGTCGAGGGCCACCTGGGCGCGCTCGCGGGCGCCGGCCCGGTGACCCGAGATCTCGACCGCGCACTGCACGTTCTCGAGCGCCGTGAGCGTGGGGAAGAGGTTGAACGTCTGGAAGATGAAGGCCACGGCGCTGCGTCGGAAGGCGAAGAGATCGGCGCGCCGGGTCTCGGTGAGGACCTGGCCACCCACCTCCACCGTGCCCTCCGTCGGCAGGTCGAGGGCACCGATCATGTTGAGCAGGGTCGACTTGCCGCTCCCGGAGGGACCCAGCACCACGACGAACTCGCCCTCGTCGATCACCAGGCTCACGTCGCGCAGGGCGTACACCTCGCCACCGCCCACGTCGTAGCGGCGCGACACCCCCTCGAGCCGGACCGCCACGGAGGTGTCGACCATGTCTCGAGTGTGCACGTCGAGACCGTCGCCCGCCAGTGCCGATGGTCATGGCTCGGACCCCTACGCTCGCCGCGAGTCAGACGTGAGACGGAGGTCGGTGATGGGATCGATGGACGGTCGGGTGGCGATCGTGAGCGGTGGCGCCCGTGGGATGGGCGAGGAGCACGTGCGCGGGCTGGTCGCCGCAGGCGCTCGCGTGGTGTTCGGCGACGTCCTCGACGCAGAGGGCGAAGCGGTGGCCGCCGAGCTCGGCGACGCGGCGCGCTACGTGCACCTCGACGTCACGAGTGAGGACGAGTGGGCTGCCGCGGTGGCCCTGGCGGAGCGTGAGTTCGGTCCGGTCAGCGCGCTGGTGAACAACGCCGGCATCGTCACGTGGAACACGATCGAGGCGATGTCGCTCGACGAGTGGCGGCGAACGATCGACATCAACCTCACCGGGGTGTGGCTCGGGATGCACTGCACGGTCCCGTCGATGAAGCGGGCCGGCGGGGGAGCGATCGTCAACATCTCGTCGACGGCCGGCCTGCAGGGCTACGGCAACATCGGCGCCTACGTGGCCAGCAAGTGGGGCGTGCGCGGCCTCACCAAGACCGCCGCGCTCGAGCTCGGTCCCGCCGGCATCCGCGTCAACTCGGTGCACCCCGGCCCGATCCGCACGCCGATGACCGCCAACCTCGCCGACGACCTGGCGCTCGCCCAGCCGATCCCGCGCAAGGGGGAGCCGGCGGAGGTGACGGCGCTGGTGCTGTTCCTCCTCACGGAGGCCACGTACTCCACGGGGCACGAGTTCGTGGTCGACGGCGGTGCCGCGGTCGGTTCGCTGCCGCGCCCGATGGAGTGATCCGCGGATCGCGTCACACCCCCTTGGCAGAGTGGCGGGCATGACCAGCCCCACTGCACCGCTCGACGACGCCGTCGTCCTCAAGGTCCGCAAGCTCCTGGCCATGGCGGAGCGGTCACCGCACCCGGAGGAGGCCGACGCGTTCTCCCGCAAGGCCGCCGAGCTGATCGCAGCGCATCGGCTCGACCCGGCCCGGTTGCGCGTGGCGTCGGTGGAGGGCGTCACCCACGAGCGGGTGCTGCTCGGGCGGGGGGCCTACGTGCGGGGCCGCCTCGCGCTGCTGTCGGCGATCGCCCGGGCGCACGACGGCGCCGTCGTGTTCGAGGTGGGTCCACAGGGCACGGTGGCGCTCGTCGCCGGGCACCGGGCCGACCTCGATGCGATCCTGCTGCTGTACGGCTCGCTGCACCTCCAGGCCGCGAGCCGGATGGCGTCGGTCACCAAGGCGACGGGCGCCGCCACGCAGCGGTGGCGGCGGGCGTTCCTGTTCGGGTTCGCCGACGAGGTGGGCCGGATGCTCGCCGCCAGTGCCGCCGAGACGGCCGCACGGGTCGACCCCACCGGCGCCACGCTGCCCGCACGGCGGGCCCGAGCGGCGGAGGTGAAGGACTACACCCGTCGAGCGTTCGGGCCCATCCACACGGCGCGGGCACCCGCGCCGGCGCAGGCCGCCGGCGTGGCGGCCGGGCGCGAGGCGGCCAGCCGGAGCGATCTCGGGCGGGCGCGCGTCGCGGGTCGCCCGCAGCTCGGACGCGGGAGCGCCGCCTGAACGCCGACGTCGGCCGGGAGGAGGTGTACGCCGCTGAGCGGGCGGCCTTCGAGGGCACGTCGTTGGAGACCGTCGTCGATCTGGCATCGCTGCGACGCTCGGCCGACCAGCTCACGGCGTCGCCGTGGTGGCCCCGGGGTCCGATCCCGGTGCGGGCGGCTCGCAGCGACGCCGGGTCGTCGAGCGCACGCGTGGGTCCGGCCGGCGTCGAGGTGCGGCTGGCGGCGCCGCAGCAGACGGTCGCCACGCTCGCCCACGAGCTGGCCCACGTGCTCGCGGGGGTCGAGCACGGTCACGACGCCGTGTTCCGGCGCGCGCACGTCGACGTCGTCGGTGCGCTCGTCGGCGACGAGCCGGCGCAGTGGCTGGCCGAGGCCTACGAGGCGTTCGGACTCGTGGTGGGGGCGCGATCGTGGACGCAGCCGCCGCCGCGGGCGATCGCGCTGTGACGGTCCGTCACTGGGGCGCGTCGAGGTGCGAGTGGTCGGGCTCCACGAGGGGTAGGCCCGCACGCTTCCAGGCGTGCACGCCACCTCGCAGGTCACCGACGTCGGAGAACCCGAGCCGCACGAGGTTGGCCGCGGCGAGCGACGAGCTGTAGCCGCCGTTGCACACCACGACGAGCGGCTGGTCGAGGTCGCGCACCTCGCGCAGCTGGTACCCGTTGGCCGGATCGAGGTGCCACTCCAGCACGGTGCGCGGGGCGTGGACGCTCCCGGCGATCACCCCGAACCGCTGCCGATCCGTGTGCGTCCGGGTGTCGAGCACGAGCGGGGCATCGCGACCGGCGAGTCGCCCGGCCAGCTCCTCGGGGTCGTATCGGCGGATCGTTCGTCGAGCTTCGAAGACCAGGTCGTGGACGTTGAAGCGCCCGGAGCGTCGCTGCACCACGATCATGGCGTCGCCGCAGTCGGTGCATGCCTCGGCCTCGAGCTCGCACTCGGCGCCGAGGTCGAGCAGGCGTCGCGCGGCGGCCGGCCCGACGATCGCCGCGACTCGGCCCCGTGGGTGCAGGTGCTGGGCGGCGGCATGGAGGACGGCGCGCAGCGTCACGTCGTCGGCCTGGTCGACATCGCGCGGGAGCACGATCGCCTCCCATCGCTCGTCGAGCTGGGCCAGTGCGTACTCCGCGCTCGGCTCGTCGGCCACCAGCGCCGAACCCCAGCTGCGGATCAGCCAGTCGAGGTGCTCGTCCGCGACCGGCGTCCTGCGACCGGAGGGCGACGACGCGCTCACGTCGACCACCAGCCGATCTGCCTGTGGCGGACCCGGACGGTCGTCATCAGCACGGACCCTACGCCCCGTGTCACCGCGGCACGTCCGACGCCACGCGACCGACTGCCATCTCGCTGTCGACCGAACGGGATGATGACCCGATCGTGAGGCCCATGCGAGGCTGGTCCCGAGCCTGGGAGGTGCACCGACATGGCGCAAGCGTTCAACGGCGAGATCCGCCTCGACATCCGGGACTCGACCCCCGACTGGGAGCCGTTCCTCGCCCCGAAGGCGCCGGCTGGCGCCCCCAACGTCCTGTTCATCGTGTGGGACGACGTCGGCTACGGCACGATGGACTGCTTCGGCGGCCCGGTGGCGACCCCGACGATGTCGCGCATCGCCGACATGGGCGTCCGCTACTCGAACTTCCACACCACCGCGCTGTGCTCGCCGACGAGGGCATCGATCCTCACGGGCCGCAACGCGACGTCGAACGGCATGGCGACGATCGCCGAGTTCAGCTCGGGGTTCCCCGGCATCTCCACCCGCATCCCGTTCGAGAACGGGTTCATCTCGGAGGTGCTCGTCGAGCACGGGTACAACACGTACTGCGTCGGCAAGTGGCACCTGACGCCGGGTGAGGAGACCGGGATGGCGGCGTGGAAGAAGCGCTGGCCCCTCGGGCGCGGCTTCGAGCGGTTCTACGGGTTCCTGGGCGGCGAGTCGAGCTGCTGGTACCCCGACCTCGTGCACGACAACCACCCCGTCGATCCTCCGGCGAGTCCGGAGGAGGGGTACCACATCGCGAAGGACCTCTCCGATCACGCGATCCGGTTCATCCGCGACGCGAAGGTGATCGAGCCCGACAAGCCGTTCTTCATGTACCTGTCGCTCGACGCCGCCCATGCGCCGCACCACGTGGCCACGGAGTGGGCCGACAAGTACCGCGGGGTGTTCGACGACGGCTACGAGGCCATCCGCGAGCGGATCCTGGCTCGCCAGAAGGAGCTCGGCCTCGTGCCTGCTGACACGGAGCTGTCGCCCATCAACCCGCACGGCGAGCCGAGCGCCACGGGACCCTCCGGTCAGCCATGGCCGCTGCTCGACACGGTGAGGCCGTGGGACAGCCTGTCCGACGACGAGCGGCGACTGTTCGTTCGCATGGCGGAGGTGTTCGCCGGCTACGTCGAGTACTCCGACCACGAGCTCGGCCGCGTGATCGACTTCCTCGAGCAGTCGGGTGAGCTCGACAACACGATCATCGTCGTGGTCTCCGACAACGGGGCGAGCGGTGAGGGCGGCCCGAACGGCACGTTCAACGAGTGGCGGTTCTTCAACGGCGTGCCCACGCCACCCGAGCTGACCGTCCAGCACATCGATGAGCTGGGCAGCCCCGCCAGCTACAACCACTACAACACCGGCTGGGCGTGGGCCTTCGACACTCCGTTCCCGTACTGGAAGCGCTGGGCCGGCTACGAGGGCGGCATCTCCGACATGTGCCTGGTGGCGTGGCCGACGAGGATCACGGCCGACCGTGAGATCCGCCACCAGTACGTCCACGCGGTCGACATCGTCCCGACCATCTACGACCTGCTCGGCATCGAGCCGCCATCGACGATCAACGGGTACGAGCAGTCACCCATCGAGGGCGAGAGCTTCGCGGCGTCGCTCACCGACCCGGCGGCCCCGTCGAAGACGACGCAGTTCTACGCGATGCTCGGCCAGCGTTCGCTCTACGACGACGGCTGGCTGGCATGCACCGTCCATCCACCGCTCAGCGGGTGGGGCCGGTTCGACGAGGACGTGTGGGAGCTGTACCACGTGGCCGTCGACCGGTCGCAGAGCACGAACCTCGCGGCACAGGAGCCCGAGCGCCTCCAGCGCATGCAGCAGCGGTGGTTCGAGCTCGCCGAGCAGTACCACGGGCTCCCGCTCGACGACCGCAGCGCGCTCGAGCAGATGCTCGCGGAGCGCCCGAGCGGCGCACCCGAGCGAGCCCGCTACGTGTACTACCCCGACTGCGCGTCGGTGCCCGAGCAGTCCGGAGCGCGCACGTCCGGCCGGTCGTTCACGATCGCCGCGGGCGTCGACGTCGGCCCGGACGCCGAGGGCGTGGTCTTCGCCCACGGCGGTGTGGTGGGCGGACACAGCCTGTACGTGCAGGATCGGAGGCTCACCTACGCCTACAACTGGCTGGGCACGCACCTGCAGACCATCGTCGCCGATCGTGAGCTCACCGCGGGCACGCACGTGCTGACTGCGGAGTTCGTCGCCACCGGGCGCAGCGACGACCCCATGATGCCGGGGGCCTCTGGCACGCTCTCGCTGTACGTCGACGGCGACCAGGTGGGCAGCGCCGAGATCGTCACGCAACCCGGCGGGTTCTGCCTCGTGGGTGACGGGATCTGCGTCGGGCGCGACGACGCCTCGCCCGTGACACCGGCGTACACGGCGCCGTACGACTTCCGGGGCGGGACGATCGATCGGGTCGTGGTCGACGTCAGCGGCGACCGGTACGTCGACCACGAGGCCGAGGTACGTGGGTGGTTCCTCCTGGACTGACCGCGAGTGGAGCGGTCGGTCCAGCCGTTCAGTCCTCCACGAGCCGCAGCTCGCGGGCCCGGTCGACGGCGGCGCTGCGGCCGCTGACCCCGAGCTTGCGGTAGATCGCGATGGTCTGGGTCTTCACCGTGTTGCGGGAGACGTAGAGCCGCTCCGCGATCTCCGCGAGCGTCCGGTGGCTCGCGAGCTCGCCGAGCACCCGGCGCTCGGCCGCGGTGAGGGGGACGACGAGCTCGTCGGCGCCGCGCAGCTGGGAGCGGAGCCGCACCGCCCAGGCCCGCAGCCGGGCCGCGTCGGGCTCGTGCGCCAGCAGCTCGTCGCAGCGGGCGAGCTGGTGGAGCGCGCACGTGCGGTCACCGATGCGGAGGGCAGCGTCGGCGAGGCAGAGTCGGGTCTGGAGGACGCCGCGCAGGTTGAACTCCCGCTCGTGTGCCAGCAGCGCCTCCGTCGCATGGATCGCCGCGGCGACGTCGTCCGACCTGCCGCGCCGCGCCGCGACGACGGCCCGGACCGCCTGGAACGTCGCCAACGGCGGGAAGTCGGCCAGGCCTGCCGCTTCGAACTCGGTCTCCGCCTGCTCGAACGTCGCGAGCGCCTCGTCGTCGCGGTGCTCCAGGAAGTGGAGGATGGTGAGGTTCGTGAGGGCGACGACGTGTGCGGCGTCGGCACCTCGTGTCGCTGCCTCGGCGTCGAGGAGCGCTCCCAAGGCGTCGTTGCCGAGCGCCAGCTCGCCGGTGGCCTCGTGGAGCACCGCCAGGCTCCACCAGCGACTGCGATCCGGGCCGGCCTCGCGCAGCCGTCGGGCGAGCTCGACCGACGCAGCGAGTCCTCGGGATCCGACCGCCATGGCGAGCGCCGCGATCTCGAGCCCCAGATCGAGCGGGGGCAGGCCGGCGATCCGTGCCGAGGCCTCGTGGTCCGGGTCGCCGACGCTCCGCTGGGCGACCTCGATCCACCGCTTCGCCTCGTCGCCGGCCAGGCGTCCGAACGCCAGCCAGCCACGTGCGAGCGCCGCGAGTGGCTCGCGACGAGCCGCTGACTCGGGCAGATCGGCGAGCCAGCGCTCGATCGAGCTGATGCCGCCGAGGGTGAACGTGGCGGGGACGTGCTCGTAGAGGATGCGGCTCGCGAACGCGGGGTCGCCGGTGGAGAGTGCCTGGGTGACGGCCTGCCCGGCGAGCCCCCGTTCGGACAGCGCCAGCGCGGCTCGTCGTCGCAGTGTCGCCTCGGCACCGGGGTCGCGGCGCCGCAGCTCGGCGAGCAGCATGTCGCCGAACAGGTGGTGGTAGCGCCACCACCGCACCTCGTCGAACCCGATCACGAACGGGTTGTCCGACGTGAGCAGCGACTGGAGGCGGCGGCCCGAGTCGGTGCGCTCGAGCACGGCGTCGCACAGCTCGACGTCGAACCGCTCGAGGATCGAGGTGCGCATCAGGAAGTCGTGGGCCGAGGCGTCGAGGTGCTGCAGGAACTCCTCGTCGACGAGCTCGGCGAGGCGCCGGTCGCCGGCGGCTCGAGCGATCACGTCGGTCCGGCGCTCGGCTGGCGCTGCTGAGAGCCCCAGGACCGCCATCCTGACCCCCGCCGGCCAGCCCTCGACCCACCCGGCGATCGCGGCGGCGTCGTCGGTGCCGAGCGTCGGCAGATTCGCGCGCAGCAGCGTGGTGACCTCGTCGTCGTTCAGCCGCAGGTCGTCGTCGCGGACCTCTTGCACCTCACCGGCGAGCGCGCGGCGGCCGAGGCGCAGAGCAGTCGCCGCGCGCCCCACGAGCGCCACTCTCGACCCCGGTGGCAGGTTGTCGACGATGGCGCCGACGAGCTCGGCCGTCGCCGGCGATCCGATGAGGTGCACGTCGTCGATGACGAGGAGGAACGGCGGCCGCCCGTCGGCGAGCGCCGCCGCGAGTGCCGGCATCACGCGCCCGGCGATGTTCGGTGCCCGGGTGGCCAGGAGCGCTTCGACGGTGTCGAGTGGCGCGAGGTGGTGGAGTGCTCGGACGACGTGGCGGACGAAGACGACCGGATCGTCGTCGCCCCGATCTGCCGTGAGCCACGCCACCGGACGTGGATCGGCGAGCGTCCACGACCGCACGAGCGTGCTCTTGCCGAACCCGGCCGGTGCGATGACGGCCACGATCGGCCGGTCGTCGGTGGCGAGCGCCTCGATCAGCGCGGGGCGCTCGATCAGGTCGTTGCGCCGGCGAGGTGGACGCAGCTTCGATGGGACGACACCCCATCGGTCGACGTCCCGAGCGTGTTGCGAAGACTGCCGGCCCACGACCGGGGCCGTCGTCTCCAGCGTCACAGGCGCTCAGGGTAGGTGGCCGCGCGTGGTGATGTCCGAATCGGTGCGGACGGACATGCGCCCGTGCGGCAGCGGCCGCACGGCGAGGCACCGCCACCAGTCCTGACCCGGCGACAGGTCAGGACGCGAGGATCTTGGCCTTCTCGGCGTCGAACTCGGCGTCGGTGAGGATGCCGGCGGCCTTCAGCTCGCCGAGCTTGGTCAGCGCGTCGAGCTTGTCGTCGGCCGACATGGCCGCAGCTGCTGGGGCCGGAGCCGGGGCGGGCTGCTCGACGTAGACGACCTGCGGCTCGGGTTCGGCGTAGCTGGGCGGGGGAGCGGATTGCTGGGCCTGGGCGGCCCACCGCTGCCCCTGGCGGCGCGAGACGCGGTTCGAGACGGCGGTCGCCGTCCCGGCGATGACGGCGGTGCGGGCGACCCCGCGGACGAGTCCGGGCATGTCGGTTCCTCCTGTGTCGGTCAGCCGGCGGCTTCGAGTTGGTCGAGCGTGGACAGGATGGCCTGGACGGGGATGCGTCCGTTGGCGACCAGCATGGCGCCCTTCTGCCGAAGGGCGATGGCGAAGGGCGCGGCCCAGGTGTTCTCGTACACGAGGACCGCTGCCACCCGACCGGCCTCGACGGCCGCGCCGGCCTCCGCGAGGTCGTCGGCGTCGAGCAGACCCGAGGAGGCCTCGGCGAACAGCGTGACGTCGAACTCGCCCTGGATGTTGCTCTCGGACAGGTTGATGCCCGTGACGGTGCCGTCGGCGCCCTTGGCGATGACGGCGAGGTCGAGGATGCGGATGATCCCGCGCTGCTGGAGGTCGAGCAGGATCGAGAATGCGGAGCCATCGGCTTCGGCATCCGCCGGGAACTCGACGACGATGTAGTCGATCGGGCCGAGGCCCTCGATCTCGTTGGTGTCCATGTCGGTGCTCTCGATGTCAGGCGCCGGCGAGCGCCTTGGCCTTGAGTGCCTGGAACTCGGCGTCGTCGATCACGCCCTGGTCGCGCAGCGACGCGAGGCGCTGCAGCTCGTCGGCGGTGCTGGTGCCACTGCCGGCGGCGTCGCGGATGTAGCTCTGCATGGCGGCATCGCGGGCCTTGGCGTCCTCGATCGCCCGGTCGCGCATCGAGTTGCCGCGCGCGATGAGGTAGATGAAGACACCGAGGAACGGCGCGACGATCACGAAGATCGTCCACAGCGCCTTGCCCCAACCTCCGAGGTCGCGGCTCCGGAAGATGTCGGAGACGATCCCGATGAAGAGCCAGATCCACATGAAGAAGAGCGTGAACCACAGGATCGACCAGAGCATCTGGCCGACTCCCCACTCTGCTGCCAGCATGGCGGTGTCCTTTCGTGTCGGTCGGGCGGGCGCGGCGGCGTCCGGTCCGAGGGTGGCACCACCGTAGCGCCGCCGCATCGCCCACTCCGGGTGACCGCGGCACCAGCGATGCCGCGAGTCGGGGAGGGGGGATTCGAACCCCCGGCCCCCTGCTCCCAAAGCAGGTGCGCTGCCAGACTGCGCCACTCCCCGTGTCGCCGCCGCCGATCGTACCGATCGGTACCATCCCCGCATCGGCCGCTCACTCGATCGTCGCACGGGCCTGCTCCTCGGGTTGGTCCTGGTGGCAGGAGGAGTCGTGGCGCTCGGTCTCGTTCGCGACCGCGACGACGCCGAGCGGATCGCGACCGCGACCGAGTCGGCGAGCGAGTCGGCCGTCACGATCTCCGCGGTCACCACCATCACGACGACGACGTCGCCCCCGACCACCACGTCGACCGTGCCGGTGCCGCTCGACGACGGGCTGACGTCGGATCAGCGTCGCCTGGTGCCCGCCTTCACCGTCAGCGACGACGACCTCCAACCCAAGTCGGTCGTGGCGTCGGGGACCGGGCTCGTGTTCGCCCAGAACATGATGTACCGGCACAACGTGTCGGTCTTCGACCGCACCGGGGCGAAGGTGGCGAGCATCCCCGACACCGTCGACCTCGCCGCGCTGGGCATCCCGGGCGGCGTCGAGGCGCAGGGCGCGCCGGTGGAGGCCGCGTTCAGCCCCGACGGGTCGATGGCGTACGTGTCGAACTACAAGATGTACGGGCCGGGGTTCGACCCGGTCGCCGACGACGACTGCGACCGAGGCGACTGGGACGACAGCTACGTCTACCGGATCGACACGAGCACGTTCGAGATCGTGGCCGCGATCCCCACCGGTGCGGTGCCCAAGTTCCTGGCCGTCTCACCCGACGGCCGTCGCCTGGTGGTGTCGAACTGGTGCGGCTTCGACGTGTCGATCATCGATACGGCCACCGACGCCGAGATCACCCGCATCGACGTCGGCCGGCACCCGCGTGGCGTGGCGATCACCAGCGACTCCCGCTACGCGTACGTGACGGTGATGGGCGAGGCGAAGATCGTGGTCATCGACCTCGCCAGCAACGCCGTGGTCAACACGGTGCCCGACGCCGGGCAGACCCCGCGGCACCTGGTGCTCTCGCCCGACGACCGCTACCTGTACGTGTCGAACAACCTGCAGGGCGTGGTCCGCAAGATCGACCTGTCGATCGGCGCCGAGGTCGGCATCGTCGCCACCGGCACCCAGCCCCGCTCGATGGCGCTCGCCGACGACGGGGCGAGCCTGTACGTCGTCAACTACCAGGACGGCACCGTGAGCAAGGTGCGCACCGCCGACATGGAGGTCGTGCAGACCGAGCCGACCGGGTACCACCCGGTGGGGGTCACCTACGACGCCGCGTCGCGCCAGGTGTGGGTGGCGAACTACGCCGGCTCGCTCAGCGTCTTCACGGACGTGGCGCCGTGAAGGGGATCGTCGTCCCCGAGCCGGAGGCCGACTACTCGGCCGACCCCGTCGAGCTGTTCTTCGATCTCGCCTACGTGTTCGCGTTCTCGCAGCTGGTGGGCCGCTTGGTCGGTGCGCCGACCTGGGAGGGGGTCGGGCGCACGACGCTGCTGTTCCTCCTCCTGTGGCTCGCCTGGACCCAGCTGACGTGGGCCGCCAACGCAGTGCCCGGCAACGGTCGCAGCGTCCGGCTGATCCTCCTGGCGGCGACCGTCGCGAGCGTGCCGATGGCCGCCGCCGTCACGACCGCGTTCGACGAAGGTGGACCGGTCTTCGCGATCCCGCTCGCCCTGATCCTGCTGGGCGGCCTGGCCCTGATGGCCACCGGCCTCGAGACGGGCTCCGACGAGTTCCACTCGGTGGTTCGCTACTCGATCCCCAACATCGTCGCGATGTCGGTGCTCGTGGTGGGCTCGTTCCTCGACGACCGAGCGCGGCTGGTGGCCTGGACCGCATCGATCGTGATCGTCGGCTGGGGCACCGTGAAGGCGGGAGGTGGTGCCTGGATCATCCGAAGCGGCCACTTCGCCGAGCGGCACGGTCTGATCGTGATCATCGCCCTGGGCGAGGTGGTGGTCGCGCTCGGCATCCCCGTCGTCGCGGGTCTCGAGGACGGGCGTGGGTTCCCGGGTCGCACCGTCGTCGCGCTGCTCGCCGCCGGCGCCTTCGCCGGCTTGCTCTGGTGGGGGTACTTCGACCGGCCCCAGCGGGCGCTCGAGCATCGAGCGGGTGAGGTGCCGGCGGCCGATCGCGGGCGCTTCGCCCGCGACGTCTACACCTACCTGCACGCGCCGATCGTCGCCGGGATCGTCCTCGCCGCCGCTGCGATCGAGGAGATCGCCCTGCACCCGACCGACGAGGTGCCGCTCGAGTTCCGACTGATGTTCGCGGCCGGACTCGCCGGATTCCTGCTGGGGGTCGTCGGTGCGGTGTGGCGAGCGTTCGGCGTCTACGCCAAGGAGCGGGTGATCGCCTTCGGCGCGATCACAGCGCTGATCGTCGCCGCCGACGGCATCGACGGGGTCGCACTGCTGGTGGCGGTCGACGTGATGCTCGCCGTGATGCTCGTGGTGGAGCACCGCCGGATCGAGCGTCCGTCGGTCAGCCCGGCGTAGCGGCTCGGCGCAGCCGCTCGGCCTTGGCCTCGGCCTTGGCGATGCGGCGGGCGGCCTTGCCCAGCGGCTCGAGCTGGCGGTGGTCGAGGTCGCCGACCTCGGCGCCGGAGCGGAACAGCACCCGGTAGCGCTGCCAGTTGAAGCCGTTGGCGAGGATCACCTTGCCCTCGCTGCCGGCGGGCACGCCGTCGAGGTCGACCGTCGTGCGCACCTTGTCGCCGATCCGGAGGTCGATCTGGTCGGCGTGCGGCTTCGCGAGGGAGTGCGGCTTCCAGAACTGCATCGCTGCACAGTATGGCGGCGTGCTCGCCGCCGGGCGGAAACGGCGGCACGGGTCGGGCCCACACCCCACCGGTACACTCGCCGTCCTGTGAAGAGTTCGGTCGAACCCCTCGAGGGGAACAAGGTCAAGGTCTACGTGGAGGTCGAGCCCGACGAGTTCGACCACGACATCGACCGTGCGTTCAAAGCCATCGCCCGCGAGATCAAGCTCCCCGGCTTCCGCAACGGCAAGGCACCCCGCAAGGTGCTCGAGGCCCGCATCGGCATCGGCCCGGCCCGCGAGCAGGCGCTGCGCGACGCGATCCCGGTCTACCTCGCCCGCGCGGTGCGCGAGCACGAGGTCGATCTCATCGCCACCCCCGAGGTCGAGCTGACGGCCGGCCAGGAGGAGGGCGCCGTCGAGTTCGACGCCACCTGCGAGGTGCGCCCCGAGATCGAGGTGCCGGGCTACGCCGGCCTGCGGGTCGAGCTGCCGTCGCTGACGGTCACCGATGCCGAGATCGACGAGGCGGTCGACGCCGAGCGCCGCCGCCACGGATCGCTGGCCGATCTCGACCGGCCCGTCGCCACCGGCGACTACGTCACGCTCGACCTCGCCGCCACCCGAGACGGCGAGGAGGTCACCGGGCTCAACACCGAGGACTGGTCGTACGAGGTGGGCCGGGGCTGGATCGCCGACGGCTTCGACGAGCAGCTCGTCGGGGCGAGCGCCGGCGACGAGCTGCGCTTCAGCCTCCCGCCGAAGGGCACCGAGGAGCCGGCGGACTTCGTGGTGAAGGTCACCAAGGTGCAAGAGCTGGTGCTGCCCGATCTCGACGACGAGTGGGTGGGCGACCATCTGGGTGAGTTCGAGACCGTCGAGGAGTGGCGGGCGAACCTGCACGACCGCATCGCCGAGGGCAAGCTCGGACGGGCCCGTCAGGAGCTGATCGGCCGCGTCACCGAGCAGCTCACCGCACTCGTCGACATCGAGCCGCCTGCCGCGCTGGTCGATCGCGACCTCAACGCCCGGGTGCAGAACATGGTCCAGCAGTTCCAGGCCCAGGGCATCGACCTCGGGGCGTGGCTGTCGGCGACCGGGCAGAGCACCGACGACTTCGTCGCCGGGCTGCGCGGCCAGTCCGAGCAGGCCGTCAAGGTCGATCTCGCGCTCCGAGCGGTCGCCACCGCCGAGGGGCTGGTCACCGAGGAGTCCGACCTCGAGGCCGAGTACGCCCGGGTCGCCATGCAGGTGGGCCAGAAGGCTCGCGACGTGCGCCGCGCCTACGAGCGCAACGACGCGGTCGCCGACCTGAGCGCCGAGATCCGCAAGTCGAAGGCGCTGGACTGGCTGCTGCACCACGTCGAGATGGTGGATCCCGACGGGAACGTGCTCGATCGCGACCTCGTGCTCGGCCACGATCACGATCACGATCACGATCACGACGATCACGATCACGATCACGACGATCACGACGACGAGACCCCCGAGAACGGAGCGCAGTGATGAACCTCGATGCCGTCAGCTACCTGGTCCCCAACGTCGTCGAGCAGACGAGCCGTGGCGAGCGGGCCTACGACCTCTACAGCCGGCTGCTGAAGGACAACATCATCTTCCTGCAGACGCCGATCGACGATCAGATCGCCAGCCTCATGTGCGCCCAGCTGATCCACCTGGAGTCGGAGAACCCCGACAAGGACATCAACATCTACATCAACAGCCCGGGCGGCGACATCACCGCGCTGTTCGCGATCTACGACACCATGCAGTTCATCCGCAACGACATCGCCACGATCTGCCTGGGCCAGGCGGCGTCGGCGGCCGCCGTGCTCCTCGCGGCGGGCACGAAGGGCAAGCGGCTCGCGCTGCCGCACAGCCGGATCCTGCTCCACCAGCCGTACGGTCAGGTCGGCTACGGGCAGGTCACCGACCTCGAGCTCGCGGCCAAGGAGATCCTGCGGATGCGCGACCTGCTCGAGGAGATCCTGGCGAACCACACGGGTCAGCCGCTCGAGCGCATCCACGCCGACACCGACCGCGACTTCGTGATGGAAGCCGACGAGGCCCTCGCGTATGGCATCATCGACAGCGTGATCACGTCCCGGCAGATGGTCGACCGCACCGGTCCGATCCGCTGAGGCACGTGCGGGGGTCGGAGGGGGACACGTGGCGAAGTTCGGCGACACCGGCGAGCTGTTGAAGTGCTCGTTCTGCGGCAAGTCGCAGAAGCAGGTCAAGAAGCTCATCGCCGGCCCCGGTGTGTACATCTGCGACGAGTGCATCGACCTCTGCAACGAGATCATCGAAGAGGAGCTCAGCCCCACGAGCGAGCTCGCCTTCGACGTGCTGCCGAACCCGCGTGAGATCCGGGCCTTCCTCGACGACTACGTGGTGGGCCAGGACCAGGCCAAGAAGATCCTGTCGGTCTCGGTCTACAACCACTACAAGCGGGTGCAGTACCAGCAGCAGCACGGCATCGGGCGTCGCGACGACGTCGAGCTCGCGAAGTCGAACATCCTGCTGCTCGGGCCCACCGGCTGCGGCAAGACGCACCTCGCCCAGACCCTCGCGCGCATGCTCAACGTGCCCTTCGCGGTGGCCGACGCCACGGCCCTCACCGAGGCGGGCTACGTGGGCGAGGACGTCGAGAACATCCTCCTCAAGCTCATCCAGGCCGCCGACTTCGACGTGAAGCGGGCCGAGACCGGCATCGTCTACATCGACGAGATCGACAAGATCGCCCGCAAGAGCGAGAACCCCTCGATCACCCGCGACGTCTCGGGTGAGGGCGTGCAGCAGGCGCTGCTCAAGATCCTCGAGGGCACCACGGCCTCGGTGCCGCCCCAGGGTGGTCGCAAGCACCCCCACCAGGAGTTCATCCAGATCGACACCACGAACGTGCTGTTCATCCTGGGCGGCGCGTTCGCCGGACTCGAGCAGATCATCGAGAGCCGGATCGGTCACAAGGGCGTCGGCTTCCACGGGACGGTGCGCTCCAAGACCGAGCGCGACGCCGGCGAGCTGTTCGCCCAGGTGCTGCCCGAGGACCTGGTCCGCTTCGGCATGATCCCCGAGTTCATCGGCCGCCTCCCGATGGTGGGCGCCGTGCACAGCCTCGACCGCGAGGCGCTCGTCACCATCCTCACCGAGCCGAAGAACGCGCTCGTGCGCCAGTACCAGAAGGTCTTCGAGTTCGAAGACGTCGAGCTCGAGTTCACCCCCGACGGCCTCCACGCCATCGCCGATCTGGCGCTGCTGCGCGGCACGGGTGCCCGTGGCCTTCGAGCGATCCTCGAAGAGGTGCTGCTCAACACCATGTACGACCTGCCCGGTCGCACCGACATCGGCAAGGTCGTCATCGACGAGCCCACCGTGCGCGAGCGGGTCAACCCCACGCTCGTGCCGCGTGAGACGGGGCGCGCCAGCCGGCCCCGCCGCGCCGCCTCCTGACCCGTCGTGGACCTCGCGGCGGCACTCGCCTACCTCGACGACCACGCCTCCTACGACCGCACCGGTCGCATCGAGTCGCCGACGGTCGATCGCATCGCCCGGCTCTGCTCGGCGATGGGGGACCCCCAACACGCTGCGCCGGTGATCCACATCACCGGCACCAACGGCAAGGGCTCGACCGCCCAGATGATCACCCGACTGCTGATGGCGAGCGGGCTCACCGTGGGCACCTACACCAGCCCGCACCTCGAGCGGATCAACGAGCGGATGACCCGCAACGCCGAGCCGATCGGCGACGACGACCTGGCGGAGCAGATCGCCGCCGTCGCCGATCTCGAGGCGATCGCCGGGGTGCGTCCGTCGTACTTCGAGGCGCTGACGGCCGCCGCGTTCCGCTGGTTCGCCGACGTCGCCGTCGACGTGGCGGTGGTGGAGGTCGGCCTGCTCGGTCGGTGGGACGCCACCAACGTCGTCGATGCGCAGGTGGCGGTGATCACCAACATCGGCATGGACCACACCGAGTTCGCCGGGCCGACCTTGGCGCACATCGCCCGCGAGAAGGCCGGCATCATCAAGCCGGGCAGCGCCGTCGTGGTGGGGGAGACCGATCCCGAGCTGGTCGAGATCTTCCGCACGGCGGGCGGTGCGTCCACCATCGTGCGCGGCGAGGGGTTCGAGACCGTGGACAACGCCCTCGCGGTCGGTGGGCGGATGGTCGACCTCCGCACGCCCACCACGCTCTACTCCGAGGTGTTCGTCCCGCTGCACGGCGCCCACCAGGGCGACAACGCCGCCGTCGCCCTGGCGGCGGTCGAGACCTTCTTCGCCCAGCCGCTCCACGACGACGTGGTGCGCGAGGGGTTCGGCACGGTGCAGATGCCGGGACGGTTCGAGGTCGTCGGCTTCCAGCCGCTCACCATCGTCGACGGGGCCCACAACCCGGCCGGCGCCGACGTGTGCTCGCAGGTGTTCTTCGACGACTTCCACCCGGAGGGCCGACGTGTGCTCGTGGTGGGCACGCTGCGCGACCCCGCCGAGATGCTGGCGGCCCTGCGCGCCGACGAGTTCGACGCGGTCCACGTGTGCACGGCGCCGTCACCCCGCGGGGTGCCGGCCCGTGAGGTGGCCGCAGCGGCCCGCGCGCTCGGGTGCGACGACGTGGTGGTGTCGGACTCGGTGGAGGACGCCTGCGAGCGCGCGCTCGCCGGGGCGGCTGCCGAGGACGCGGTGCTGGTGACCGGATCGCTCTACGTCGCCGGCGCCGCCCGCCCCGCCCTCCGCCGCCTCGTCAACTGACCCGCCGTTGCGGCCGTTTGGGCTGCAGTTGCCGTCACATGTGCTGGCAGCTGCAGCCCAGACGCTCGGCGGTGGTGGGCCGGTAGCGTGCGCGGCATGTCCGACCGCACCCTCGTCCTGCTCAAGCCCGATGCCGTCGAGCGCGGCCTCGTGGGCACGATCCTGTCGCGATTCGAGGCCAAGGGGCTGCGCATCGTCGCACTCGACCTGCGCACGCTCGATGCCGACACGCTGGCGCGGCACTACGAGGAGCACGTCGGCAAGGGCTTCTACGCCGACCTCGTCGCGTTCATGAGCCGCAGCCCGGCGCTGGTCATGGTGCTCGAGGGGCCGGCCGACACCTTCGCGGTGGTCCGCACGATGATGGGCGCCACCAACCCGGCCGGCGCCGCCCCCGGCACCATCCGCGGGGACTTCGGCCTGGAGATGACCGAGAACCTCGTGCACGGCTCGGACTCGGCGGCCTCGGCCGAGCGGGAGATCGGGATCTTCTTCCCGGGTTTGTGACGAAGCTGTGACGAAAGCCCGACCAGGCATCGCGCCTGGTCGGGCATCCATCGCGGGCGCGATGGACCCGATTTCGACACCGATCGTGGTCGGGCGTGCGCCCCGGGTGATAGCCGCCTTGCGGGGTCCCGAGGGGGGTCGTCTAGAGTGATCCCCGGCGAGCGGGCCTTTCGGGGAGCCACCGGGTTCCCCCACCTCGGGCGCAGGGAGCAGCGATGGGCGAGAGCATCTTCGGGTCCTTCGGGGCGGTGATGGGCCGGGACATGGCCGTCGACCTCGGCACCGCCAACACGCTGGTCTACGTCCGTGGCGAGGGCATCGTCCTCGACGAGCCCTCCGTGGTCGCAGTG